>JADGCV010000010.1 GCA_015228815.1 Magnetococcales bacterium
CGATGAAGAATCCTCCACCCGCGCCCACCAGGAGCCCTACGACCAGGAGTATGATTTTGATCAGGCCTCCGCCACCCGGATCGTGGAGCTTCAGAACGGCACCGAGGGCTGGGCGACGCGGCTGTCCCTGGTCAGGGAGCAATTGGCCAAGCTGGCGGTGGCCGGAGCGGGCATCGGGCTGGCGGCGCGGGAGGCGATCCGCTTCGAATCGGCCATGGCCGATGTGCGCAAGGTGGTGGATTTTCCCACCCCCCAGGCTTTCGCCGAGCTGACCGCCGATATCAAGGGGATGTCGCGGGAGATTCCCGTCTCCCTGGAAGGGCTGGCGCGCATCGCCGAGGCGGGCGGCCAGATGGGCATCGCCGCCAAGGATATTCGGGGTTTCACCGAGGTCGTCGCCAAGATGAGCACGGCCTTCAAGATCAGCCCAGATGAGGCCGGAACCGCCGTGGGGCGGCTCATGAACGTCTTTGCGTTGACCGTGCCGCAAACGCGCTTGCTGGCCGACGCCATCAACCACCTGGGCAACAACACCAATGCCGTCGAACGCGACATCGTCGAAGTGATGAACCGCACCGGCGGCATGGCGCGGGTCTTCGGCCTGGCCAACACCGAGACGGCGGCCCTGGCGGCGACGTTCCTCTCCATGGGCCTGGGGCCGGAGCGATCCGCCACCGCCATCAATGCGTTGACCCGCGAATTGATGAATGCCCCGCAGCAGACCGACAAGTTCAAGGCCGCCCTGCTGCGGGTGGGCCTCACCTCCGAGCAGTTGGCCAGCAAGATCCATCGCGGCCCGCAACAGGCCATCCTGGAGCTGCTGCAACTGCTTTCGGGGTTGGACAAACAGACCAAAATGGAGACCCTGGTCGGCCTGTTCGGGGATCTCTATTCCGACGAGATCGTCCAGGTGGTCAACAACCTGGACAAGTACCGGGAGATTCTGGGGCTGGTGGGCAAGGAGTCCAACTATGCCGGGTCGATGCAGAAGGAGTTCGGCGAACGGATTCGCACCACGGAAGCCCAGTTGCAGTTGGCCAAGAACGCCATCTCCGAGGCCGCCATCAACCTGGGCAACGCCTTCCTGCCCGCCCTCGTCGCCGTGGCCAAGGCGGTCGCCGCCCTGATGCACGGTCTGGCCGCGCTCATCGAGCAGTTCCCCAACCTGTCCGCCGCTGCCGTCACGGCCCTGACCGCCTTTGCGGGTTTCGGTGCTTTGCGGCTGGTGTGGAGCGCCTTGCGCGCCGGGGTGATCGCCATGCTCGCTCCCCTTGCCACGTTGGGGACGGCGGTGCGCGGTCTGATGTTCACCCCCCTTGGCGCGTTGCTGACCGCCGCCGGAGTGGCGGCCTACGCCTTCTCCAAGGCGACGGCTTCCAGCGTGCCGCCGCTGTTGGAAAACGCCGCCGCCCTGGGCAAGAGCCGGGAAGCGACGGCGGAAAAGATCAAGGCTCTGGAGGCTCTCAAGAAGACCTTGGAGAGCACCAAACCCGGCACCAAGGAGCACACCGAGGCCGAAGAGAAACTGGCCGCGATCCTGCCCGAAGCCAACCTCTCCCTGGACGAGCAAGGCCGGGTGCTGGCCCGCGTCGGACATGCCGCCAGCGACAACGCCGGAAAGCTCAAGGCCTACCTTGATCTTCTCAAAAAGGAAGATCGCCAGACCCTGGCTCTGCAACTGGACGCCCAGACCCGCGCCTTTGGAGAAGCCAAAAAGGAGATGGTCTCCTACACCGACGGTCTGCGCAATTGGTACGGCATCGGCACCGAACAGGCCCAGACCACCAGCCAGAAATTCTGGCTCTGGTTGAACAAGTTGACTGGCAGCTACGACGACAACATCGCCAAGGGCGCGGAACTGCGCCGACAACTCGGCGACACCGAAGGCGGGATGAAGTCCCTGCTGGAGGAAGCGCGCAAGGCCGGGCTGTCCGTCGATGACCTGGGCCGGGCCATGGACGGCATCCACGCCGATCCGACGGTCAAGGATCAGGTCATCGCACTTTACCGCGCCATGGCCAAGGAGGCGGAAGCCGCTGCCGCGAAAACCGCCAGCCTCAACGACCAGTACAAACAGTTCTCCATCGCCCTGACCGGCCCGGCGGCAGCGGCCAAGAAGGCCATCGTGGACGCCATCGGTGTTGCCGACCAGCAGCTCGGAAAATACAACGAGGCCCTGGGGCAACACCGGGAGAAGCTCAAACAGGCGGTGGGCGACGAATCCAAATCCTGGAAGGCCCTGGGCGAGGCCGCCGCCGCAGCTTCCAGGACCACCGACGAACGCCTGGGCGAGGAGTTCGACCGTCGCCGCCGCAGACTGGAGGCCCTGTCCGATGCCGGGCTGATCTCCGAGCGCCGCAAGGTGCAGGCGGTCACCGCCCTGGCCATCCAGGAGACCGAGGCCAAGCTGGTCGAGGCTCGCCGTCACCTGGGTGAGTCCCTGAATCTGGTGCGGCGGGAATACCAGACCAAGCTGGACAACGCCAAGCGCCTGGGGCAGGACGCCGCCCGGGTGGACGAAGAGCGTCTCCAGTCCCAACGGCGCGTTCTTGAGCAGACCGAAACCGCCTACCGGCAGAGCATCGACCGCTTGATTGCCGAGGAGCGCCGCCACCTGGAGGCTGCCCGGCAGCTCGCCGAACAGCGGGCCAGCTTCCTGCTGTCGGTGGAGGACCGCCTCGCCCGCTTGGCCGAAAAGGGGATGGACCCCGCCCAGGTCTACGAATCGCGCCAAACGCGCATCGCCCAGGAGCAGGCGCGGGCGGAAGAGGCCCTGCGCAACGGCAACTACGAGGCCGCCCGCCGCCACGCCGAGCGCATGATGGAGCTGGCCGAACAGACCGCCGAGGCGGTCAAGGTCGGCAACCGCACCGTGGTCTCCGAACAGGACGCCGTGGCCCGCTCCTCGGAGCAGATCCGGCAGGCGGCGTCCATCGCCGACAAGGCTTTCCAGGAGCAGGGCCGAAGCCACCAGCAGGCGGCGGCCTTCCTGCGCACCGAGTACGAGAAGCTGACCGGGGAGCTGGAAAAGGTGCGCCAGGGGCTGGCCGCCATTGATCAGGCCATTGCCAGGGATCACCGCATCATCCTCGCCGCCGACACCGCCAAGGTAGAGGAAGCCGCCCGCCAGATCGACGACCTGTTGGAGAAAAAGGAGCGGGTAGTTCGGATCAAGGCGGAACTCCAGGACGAAGCCCGCTTCCTGGAAGGCGTCCCCGAAAAGGTGGCCCAGGGGCTGACCGGCCCGGTCAAGGCGGGACTGGACGAACTCTCCCGTGTCTTCGCCCGCTTCAAGAGCGAATTCGCCACCTTCGACCCGGAGATCAAAGCCAAGTTCGACACCACCTCGGCCACCGGAGCCATCGACGGTCTGATCGCCCGGTTCCAGGAATTCCAGACCACCCTCCAGACCGGGAATACGGTCACGGTCAACGCCGACACCGCCCAGGCGGTGTCCGCCCTGGACGACGTCACCGCCCGCGCCAACGCCCTGGATGGTCGGGTCATCACCTACTATGTCCAGCAGGTGACCCAGGAAGCCCATGCCGTGGGGGGACCGGTGGGGCTGGCACGAGGGGGCCGCCTGCCCGGCTTCGGCGGGGGCGACCGCATCCATGCCTTGTTGGAAGCGGGAGAGTTCGTCATCCGCAAGGAGGCGGTCCGACGCTATGGGCTGGGGCTGCTGGAATCCCTCAACCGCATGCGTCTGCGGCTCCCGGAAGTGCCCCGCTTTGCTGCGGGGGGCCTGGTCCGCAACCTGGTGATCCCCGTCATGCCGTCCATGCCCGCCTTCGCCACCGGGGGAGCCGTGCCGCCGGTGGAGGGGGTGGTGCGGCTGGATCTCTTCGCGGGCGGCAGACCGGTGGCCTCCATCCCCGGTCCCCGTCAGCAGATCCGGCAGTTCGTGGATGCGCTGCGGGAGCTGGAACGGGGGATGGCATGAAGCGCCTCGGTGATTTGATCCTCCCCGACTCCGTGCAATGGTCCGACCGCTGGGAATGGTCTCCCGTGGCCCAGGAGACCGCCCGCACCCTGGGCGGAACCGTGGTGACCTGGTCCCAGACCCTGTCCGGCGGCCAGCCGATCACCCTGGAGGCCGAGGATGGGGTGACCTGGCTCTCCCAGGAGACCGTGGACGGACTCCGCGCCATGGCCGCCCAGGCCGGAGCCGTCTTCCAACTGGAGTGGGACGGCGAGACCCACACCGTCCTGTTCCGCCATCACGATCCCCCGGCGGTCAGCTTCAAACCCATCTGGCCGCATCACGACCTGTTCACCGGCACCGTCCGGCTCATGACCGTATAGAGGAGGCCCCATGCCCATCGACGCCACGCACCTCAAGTTCTACCGTTCCCAGACCGTCTCCGACACCGCCGCCAACGGCGGGCGACTCTCCACCGTGGAGATCGCCTCCGGCGTGAAGAACAACCTCTGGCCCGACGTGCCCCAGAGCGAACGCACGGCGGGGTCCACCAAGTACCGCAAGTCGTTCCTCAAGGTGGCCCACCCGGACCGGTTGGCCCTCATCGACACCCTGCTGTTCGTGGAGACGCCCACTCCCGGCGGCGACCGGGTGGTGATCTTCCCGGCGACCCAGACCGACACCCAGAACGACCTCACCGGCAGCGAGCGGGTCTACGGCGGCGGCTGGCTGGACGCCAATGCCGCCCTGGGCGCCACCTCCGTCAGCGTCAACGTGGAGGCGGCGTCGGATGCCGTCTTCCGCAACGGCGACCTGATTCGCATCTCCGACAAGACCACGGTGGACGACCCCGCCGGGGCGGCGGAATTCGTGCGGCTGTCCCCCGCCGGGGCGGTGGTGTGGAACGGCAACAAGGCCACCCTGACCTTCGCCTCCGGCCAGTCCCTGGCCAACGCCTACCTCGCCGCCAGCACGAGGGTCGCCTCGGTGATCGAGGCCGGAACCGTCCGCGCCAGCGCCGACACCTGGGGGATCTCCTCGGCCAACGGCAGCTACAACGGCTGGAGCGGCTCCGGCAATCCCCCCTCCATCCTGATTCCCGACGCCCTCGGCGGCATCGAGCAGACCTGGACCGTCACCTTCACCGGGGCGGGAACCTTCACCTGCGTCGGCGACACCGTCGGCTCGGTGGGCGGCGGGACCACCAGCAGCGACTTTTCCCCCAATAATGCCACCTTCGGACGTCCGTACTTTACGCTGCCCTTCTCCGGCTGGGGCGGAACCTGGGCCTCCGGCGAGGTTCTCTCCTTCAAGACCCACCCGGCGGCGGTGGCGGTGTGGCAGAAGCGCATCATCCCGCCCAACACTGGCTCCCTCTCCGGAGACCGGGTGGTGATCGCCGTCTCCGGCGAGTCCGAGTGATGAGCGAACTCGCTACCAGTCTCCAGGTCAACTTCGCCTCCCGCGAGGCCGAGTCGCCCTTCGAGCTGGTCACCGGCGACAACGACCAGGGGGGCTCCGCGCCGGTGCAGGTGGCCTTCTCCCACCTGACGGTCACGGTAGGATCGTGGGGCGTCATCTTCCGCATGAGCCAGATCACGCCCCTCCAGGTGACCGTCCCCGGCAGGAAGCGGGTCAAGCTCTACTGTTCGGAAACGGCGGCTCAGGGGGTGACCCTGTTCGTGGACAACGGCCCCGCCACCGTCCGGGTGATGGAGCGGATGGGAATCGCCGAATTTCCGAGGGAGATCCCGGTCAACACCGCCGTCTCCCTGGGACGTCGCAGCGAGCCGGTGGTGGAGCCCCTGACCTGGTCCGGCGAGGTGCGCAAGCGCCTGCGCTGGTTCTACGACCAGCCGGAGGTGGAGATCCTCCAGCAGACGGTGTTTCGGGACCGCACCGGCGCGGTGGTGGAAGGGCCGCGCTACGATCCCCAGCGGGGCGAATTTTTCACCCGGGGGGAGGCCTTTGGGGCGCTGGTGGTGCGCTACGCCGCCGGGTTTTCCCTGTTCGACGTGGTCTACGACAACGGCCAGGGGGTGGCGTCTCCGGATCAGTTTGCCGAGATGCAACGGGCGTGGTCCTCCGGCAACATCACCTCCACCGAAATCCCGCCGGTGAGGATCATCGCCCTGTCGGGGAGCAAGGCGGCCACCGGCTCCTTCGAGCGGGTTTTCTGGCCGATAGGCGCGCCCATCATCACCTTCCGCTTCGGCCCGGACGACGGGGAGGAGGAAGAGCGGGACCAGGAGGAATACGCCTTCGCAGAGATCCCCGGCACCCGCCAGACCGTCACCCGCCGGGTCTACAACCCCCAGGACAACAGCCAGTTCGTCGAGGTCCGCCAGACCGTCTACCTGGAGGCCCAGGACACGGTCACGGGCCGCATCTTCAAGCTGAGGCTGCTCAATGCCGCCGATTGACCTCGGCCCCTTCGACACCCTGGAGGGATTCGATTTCGGCGCGCTCTCCGGCGTGGTCGAGGTGGAGGAGTGGCAGCACAAGACCTACCGCGCCCGCTATCCCTTCTTCGTCGCCAACAGCGGCAACATCCCCATGGCGTGGCGCTCGCGGCGGGTGCGGGTGGTCGGCCTCGCCTCCGGGAGGAGCGTCACCGTGCCGGTGGAAGACCCCGCCATGCAGTTTTCCCCGTCCCCCGACACGGCGGGGCGGATCTATCTGGGCGGCTCCAACTTCATCGACGGCGAAGCCGCCCGCGCCACCCTCGTGTAGGTGAGAGGGGCGAGGTGAGAGGAAAGAGGAAAAGCGTCAACGGCAAAACCCTAAACAGGAGGAATCGACATGATTTTGAATGGTTCTCCCTCTAACCTCTCACCTCTGACCTCTCACCTGCCTTTCTGTCTCGATCCGGAAGAGATCGGGGCTTTCGCCGTCAACACCCCCTTCCTGCTGGAGCATGAGGGGGTGGCCAGGATGCTCTTCATCGCCTCCCTGGACGGCAACGATCACGAGCGCAACTACGACCTCTTCCTCATGCCGGGCAAGGACGAGAAACCCTTCCCGGTGCTGAAGTTCCACGACTGCGTCCACAACCCCTGGGTGGTGCGGGAGAACGGTTTCTGGCGGCTCTACATCACGGTAATGGAGAACGCCAGCGATCCCGCCAGCTACCGCAGCACCATCCAGGCCTTCCGCTCGGTGGATCTGATCCGGTGGGAGCATGAGGCCGAGGTGCTGGCGGGCAACGAGATCTTCCCCGAAGTGGAGGGCGTTTCGGTGGTCAAGACCGGCGAGGGGCGCACCGTCGGCTATTTCACCGTGGCCGCCGCCGGGGATCAGGGCCACCCCCGCTTCAGCGAGAACTACACCGTCTTCTTCGCCGAGTCGGAGGACGGCCTCCATTTCGGCGAATGGCGGTGGCCGGACGGCCTGGAACCGGTCCCCGGCGAGTCCGACCGGGGGCTGTACAAGCCCAACATCTACCAGGTGGGACCGTCGGATTATGCCTGCTTCGTCTCCATCGTCCCCTGGTTGCACCGCTTCCACCAGATGGTCTACCGCAGCCGCGATCTGATCCATTGGACCAAAGTGGGCCGCTGGTTTCCGCCCGATCCGGAGCCGGGGGTGGTCCACACCCTCAAGGCCACCCTGTTTCGCGGCCACCTCACCTACGCCCTGCGGGACAAACGCTTCCGCACCTGGATTCGCACCACCCCGGTCAACCTGGCCGAACTCTGCCCGGAGTGGACCCCGTACCACCGCCCGTTCCAACTCTGATCCGGAGGCCCCATGTACGCCAAATACGTCTACAATGCCGGTTCCACCGTGGCCAACGTCCTCTCCGACGTGACCGCCCTGCTCACCGGCGAGAGCGACCTCAACAACCTCTCAACCCGTTGCAACAAGGGCCAGTCCGCCCTCGTCGCCGACGTGGCCGCCGGGTGGCTGCTGCACGATGCCACCGCCGGGACCAACGCCCGCGCCCTCAAGGCCCCGTTGGCGGACAATCCCAACGCCTTCAAGTTCGTGGTGCTGGATTTCAACACTTCCGGCTACGTCCTCACCAAGGTCTACGAGACCTGGAACAACACCACCCACACCGGGACCAATCTCTGCGCCAACTCCGACCAGACCCCCTTCAGCCAGCGTCTGGACCTGACCAACGGCGGGGTGCTGCACCTCTGCGCCAGCGCCCGTTTCTTGATGATCGCCAGTTTCTACGGCGGCACCTGGGGCAGCAGCAGCTACAACGGTCCCTCCGGTTGCTTCGAGCGCACCCGCGTCTGTCCCTGGGACACGGTGGCCGCCGGATGGCCCCCCTTCATCTTCGCCAACCTGGGCTATTGGGCCTACAACGACACCAGCGCCACCTCGCCCCGCAAACCCTCCCGCACCGGGGCGATTCTCACCGGCGCGTCGGCGGGCCTCAATGCCAACGTCATTCCTTTCGGCAGCTTGAGCTGGTTCATGACCAACCTCAGCGGGGTGGACCAGAAGGTGCCCGACGACGCCGGAGGCTCCTTCATCCCCTTTTCCCCCATCCTGCTGGTGGACAGCGGCAACATGCCCATGCACTACGGCGAGATCACCAGCCTGTGCGACCTCTGGGTGCTGCCCCAGGGCGTGGCCGCCAACCTGGACGTGATCCAGAAGAGCGGGGTCAACTACCTCTGCCTCCAGGCCCAGACCTCGGGGAAGATGTTCGCGGTGAGGAAGGGGTGAGACCATGGCCAACGCCTTTCCCGTCCCCTGGACGCCCCCCGTCGGCTGCGGAGGATACAATACCGCCGCGCCCCGTTTCGGCAAATCCTCGCCCAATCCCTCTCCAGTGACCACCGGCGTCCAGACCGCCACCCGGCAGGGTGTCGCGGCCAACGCCGGGGTTTCCTCCACCCCCTCCCAATACTGGAGCAGCTGACATGCTCACCTTCGCGGATCGCGTCAAGGAGTCCGCCGCCATCTCCGGGGCGGGAGCCTACATCCTGAACGGGGCGGTGCCCGGCCATCAGGGGTTCATCGAAGCCCTCGGCGGCGACCGGCGCTGTACCTGGTGCGCCGAGCGGGGCAGCCTGTGGGAGGTCGGCGAGGGCCTCGTGGACGCCGCCGGGGGAACCCTCTCCCGCGAGCGCATCCTCTCCTCGTCCAACGGCGGGGCGGCGGTGGACTGGCCAGCCGGGAGCGTGGTCGCCCTGTTCTGCGTCGCCCCGGCGGAAGTGATCCAGCGCGGCGTGCGCAGCGGCGTCACCGTCACCACCCCCGGCATGCTGCGGGTGCAGCCCGGGGTGGCCCGCTGGTATCCGCCCATGGCGGTGACTTTTACGACCTGGGAAGCCTGGGTCGGACAGGCCCCCGGCGGCATCGCCGCCCAGTTCACCCTGCGCAAGAACGGCGTCGCCGTGACCTCCGGCAGCATCGCCGCCGGGAGCCAGCGTATGACCCGCGAGGCGATTTCCCTCTCCCTGACCCCCGACGACTGGCTTACCCTGGACCTCACCCAGACCGGCGTCAGCCCTCCGGGGTCCGACCTCACCGTGCGGCTAATCCCCTGATCCCGTGACCATCGCCGACCGCGCCCTCGCCGCCGCTCCCATCGCCGGAACGGGAGCCTCTCGCATCGAACGCCGCTGCGCCCTGCCCTGGGGCGGAACCGGCGTCGTCGAACAGGGATGGCGGCTGCCCTACGACTCGCCGCTGCTTGCCAGCCAGACGGTGCTGCCCTGGCGTCTGGCGGTGGAGCAGGCGGTCGCTTGCGGCTGGGATCTGGAGATTGCCATCGGGCTGGCCTGCCCCTATTCCGTGGAGCGGGTGGTCGCCGGGGTCGCCTTGCCCTATAGCCAGTTGCCTTTCTGGCTGGACGGGAGTTGGGTCCAGGCCGGGCTGACGCTCCCCTGGGAGAATGCTTCCGGCGTGGCGGCAGCCTGGGGCTTTCCCTATGACGATGCAGCGGGGGTGGCCCGGTCGCTGGAGACCCCCTTCGGGGACAGGGAGGATGATTCCCGGCCCATTGCCTCCGGCCTGGCCGCTCTTTCCGGCGCGCCGGTGGCCGGAACGACGGCGGGACGTATCGAGGCCCGTTGCGCCCTGAACTGGGGTGTCGAGTGGCTGGTCGAACGAGCCTGGAGGTTCCCCTACAGCCAGATCCATGCCGGACGCCAAGTCGAATTGCCCTGGCGGCTGACGACGGATGTCGCATCCGAGCTGCGCTGGTCCATCGAAATCGCCCTGGCCACAGCCTTTCCCTATTCCGGCAGGCGGATCGAGGCCGTCTCGGAGGTGGCCTACGGCGATCTGGCCTTCTATCTGGACGGAACCTGGACCCATGCCGGAATGGCCCTGTCGTGGGGCGATGCGGCATGGGTGGGGGCGGAATGTTCCTGGCCCTGGGACGATGCGGCGGCGGTGAGGACGGCCCAGGTCTTCCCCTGGGAAGACGAATCTGCCGACGCCTGGATCCTGCGCGCCTCCACCGGGACGGCGCTGGCAAGCGCGCCTGTTGCGGGAACGGTGTCCAGGCGGGTCGAAATCGCCTGGGAAATCCCGTGGGACCACCCCTGGGTCAACCGGGTGCTGGAGTTTTCCTACGCACTGCGGGCAGAAACCCAGGCCGGATTGCCCTGGGACAACGCCCAGGCGCGGGCTGGAATGGCGCATCCCTACGGCGATCTGCTGGCCCTGGCCCAAATGGAATACCCCTGGGAACCGGCGCTCCGGATCTCGGCTGGATCGGACGAGGCCTACGGCTCCAGCATCGCCATCAGTCACCTGGAGTTGCCCTTCGGCAACGGGCCGGTGCTGGCTGCTTGGAGCCTGCCCATCCACTTCACCGTCACCACCCGGCTGGAGGCCTCCTGGTCCCTGCGGGGACTGACCGGTCGGCAGTTGGAACTGGGCTGGGGCTTCACCACCCCCGTGGCCGATCAAACGGAATTTCCCTACGCCCTGCTGGCCCGCACCCCCGTAAACCGCGCCCTCATCGGCTCCTGGGATCTGGCCAGCGAACGCCCGCCACTGCGGGCCGGAAGCGGAGTCCGAGCCATTCATCAAGGAGCTTTGTTGTGATTTCCCTCTTTCCTCTCACCTCTGACCTCTCCCCTGTCCCATGATCCTCTCCGCATCTCTCTCCCTCGCCGAGGGCGATTTCGCCTGGAGCGGAACCCTGGAGTTGGACGATCCCGCCAGCTTCCAGCGAGTGAAGGTGGACGATCCCATCATCCTCGAACTGGGCGGCGAGGTCTTCAACCTGGTGGTGGACAACAAGACCCTGGAGCGCAACGGCGTCGGCCTGCCCCGCTTCAGCGTCTCGGTGATCAGCCCGACGGTGCGCTGGACCTCGCCACGGGCCGCGCCCATGGAGCGGACCTGGAGTGATCCGGTCCAGGCCAGCGCCGCCGCCGAGGAGGCCACAGGCGAAACCATCCTTTGGGAACTGGTGGATTGGCTGATCCCCGGCGGCAGGCTGGCGGTCCACAACGCCACCCCTGCCGACGTGGTCAGGACCATCGCCGAGGCCGCCGGGGGTGTGGTGGAGACCTTGCCGGATGGCTGGTTGCGGGTCAGGCATCGTTTCCCGGTGGCAGTCCCAGACTGGACCACGGCCACCCCGGATCACATCCTTACCGATGCCGCCGACAACCTGTCGTGCCGCGAGTCCCACATGCTGCGCCACCGGGTCAACCGCGTGCTGGTGCGGGGCTATCTGCCGCAATCCGGCCATCTTGCCGCCGAGGTGGACAATCGCCCGGACGGGCTGAACGAAGGCCGGAACGGTTTCTTCGCGGGCGAAACCGCTCATCTGCTGGTCCACACCGGGCTGGAGGTGACCGGGGTGGAGCTGGCCGCATCTGCCGGGTTGTTGCTGCCGGGACCGGAGCAGGCCCTGCGCCTGACGCAGGACATCGTCTTCGATGGCGTCGCCACCGCAACCCTGGACCAGCCCGCCGTCTCCATCAATTCGATGAGCTGGCTGGGCAACGACCTTGGGACGCTCACTCTGGAGGCTGATCGCCGCACCCTGTCCGCCGAGCGGTCCGGCGTGGCCATCGCCCGCATCGGCTATACCGCTGTCGCCCGCTCCTGGGGCTTGACCGCGCCGGAGACTGTGGCCGGGCTGGACGCCTTCCCGGTGCAGGTCCGCGCCACGGCGCAGAGCGGCGCAATGCCCATGGACGGCGAAATCATCTGCCAGCGCGGCGCGGGCGATCACCCCGGCGCGGATGTCTCCGATCCGCTCCTGGCCGACACCCTGGCCAAACTCTCCCGTGGACGCGCCGAGATCGACAGCGGCGAGATCCTGCAGGAGGTCTCACTGACCTGCCTCCACCGTCCGGGCCTCCTGCCGGGCCAACTGGTTGAGGTCCACGACGCCCTGATGGGCCAGACTTGGCGCGGCAAGGTGACCAGCGTCACCCACGCCGCCGCTGGGCCGAGACTCACCACCACCCTGGAGATCCTGCGCCATGTCCCAACCGCTGATTGACCTGCAACGCTTGCTGACCGGGCGTCAGACCACGACCGGGCGCGTGGTGGCCGTCACCGCCGGGATGGTTCGAGTAGCCACGGCCCAGGGTGTGGTGGAAGTGACCGCTGAAACTGGGCTGGCGACAGGCGACCGGGTGATAGTGCGCGACGGGCGGGCCATCAAAAGCCAGAGAATGACGAACGCGCCGGTGTATTTCGTATGACGAACCACGCGCCGGACTCGACCCGCTTCCAAGGAATCTGGCACGCACTTACTCGATCAGCAGGCCTGGGCGGGACTGCCGCCGTTCCCTGCCTTCCTCTCGATCCATAGAGAAGTATCTCTTATTTATTGAAATTGAATCACTTTCTCCTGGATTGGCAGGCCAATGGCATGGCTCTATGAACTCAACCAGGAACCTTATCCAGGAGATTGAAAATGAACGAGATTCCCACCAAAAGGCCTAACCTCGAAGCCTTCGCCAAGGGGCTGTCCAAACTTACCCGTCAATACGGAGTGGCCCTCCGCGTCACCGGCGGCGTAATCACCGATCAGCCGGAGGTTTTCGAGGGAATCGAATACTTCACTGGGAACAACGGGGATCTGCTTCCCCACATCGGTGACAACTGGCTTTAAAACTGGATTTTCCATAAGGCGCAATCTTGACGAATAGGTGTCGAAAAATGAAAAAACATGTTCCGACGTCTGCGAAAGCTCACCTCTGGGAAAATCCTGCAAGACGATCCACCGGTCTTCCCTGGGGCATGGTCAAGTTGACTACGGTGCTCATGGTCTTGGCGATTTTGGCTGCAACCATCCAATCGTCTTTCTCGCGCATGACCATTCGCTATTTTTCCCAATCCGATGCCCGTGGATCTCCGGTTTGATAGAATTGACGAACTCGGCGGATGAACTCCATGAAGTCGCTGTTCTCGGTCGCCAGCCGGTTGCAAGTGTTCCAGTCGATCTCAGGCCGCTCCCGCGCCGGGATGATGATCTGGCTTTCCGAAATCTCATCCGGCTCCAATTGGATCACCCCTATGCCATGCAGGGCGAACAGCATCCGCAGTTCCTGCATGGTGTCTTTCCCCTGAATCTCTCCCGCCACCAGATAGCCGAAGCTGGCCCACGACGAGTTGGAAACCGCCTGGAAATAGGCCTCCCGCACGTTGGACCGGTTGATCAGCAGCTTCACCTCGAACGACCACAACCGGGTCTTCTTGTCCGCATACTGCTTGACGCAGTCCTTGATCTCCCGATCCCACTCGGCGCTCAGATCCTCCATACCCACCAGATCCGGATAGAGCCACTTGTTGCCGTTGGGACCACGTTGGTTGGAGGAGCGTTTCTCGTCAATGCGCATGGCGTACAGCCCGTGTTCGGCGCGCAGCCAGGAAGCTATGACGGGATAGAGGTCCGCTTCTTGCGTTTTGGCCGGTTGAGCAGACGATGCATCGCTGGATTGCCGTGCCTCCGATTCCGCTTGGACCACCTCATCCTCATCCGACTTGCCGGTGAAGTAGTACTTCCGGGGACGGCCCTCGGTGGTCTTGATCTGGGCTGCCTTCTTGGGATCCATCATGCGTGGACCGATTTCCGATTGGATTTGGCGAATCAGATCGTCATCACTTCTGACGGACTGGCTTTTGCTTTTGGCCTTCTTGTTTTGGCACTCTTCCGGGAAGGTCTGGAACACCCACTCCGCAATCTGCCGGGCGGTGAACTTCTCGTCCGGGTGATCCTTCAGGAAGGCGATGACGGTGTTGGCCAGGTTCAGGGGCATGGAGAAATCCTTAGGTCAAAGGTCAATCATGGTTGCCGATTCAATACCGCCTGCGCTCTACGATTCCCTCCGGGCCAACACCCTGGCCAAGCTCTTCCGTGATCGCGCCGAGATCGACAGCGGCGAAATTCTGCAAGAGGTCTCCCTGACCTGCCTGGAGCCCCCGGCATTCTGCCGGGCCACATGGTCGAGGTCCACGATGCCCTGATGGGACAGACGTGGGTCGAAAAAGTGACCGGTGTCACCCACGCTGCCGCCGGGCCGCGACTCACCACCACCCTGGAGATTCTGCGCCATGTCCCAGCTCCTCCTGCAACGCCTGCTGGCCAGGCGTCAGACCGTGACCGGGCGGGTGGTGGGTGGCCCTCAACGGGGGGATGGTCCGGGTGGCCACAGCCCAGGGGGTGGGGAGGTAGCCGACGAAGCTGGCATCCAGACGGGCGACCGGGTGACGGTGCGCAACAGGCGGGCCGTCAAAAGCCAGGGGAGCACGGACGCGCCTATGTTCCAGGTCTGACACACCGAATGCAGGAACCCACTTGACCGCTTCATCAACCCGGGAACTTCTGCTTGTAGAATTCATCGATTTCCGGTTCATCCCACCTTCCGGCAACGGGAGCCCATCTATCCAAGAAACGCTGAAAATCAGGATCGTCCGCCCTCAGCTGGAAGGTGTAAAGCCGATTGACGATCTGCTTCATCAGCGACTTCATCTCGGCATCGTCAAAATGGGAGACCTCTGTCCAGGGGATCTCGTTGCCTGCCGCATCAATGACCAGCACGTCCGAAAAATCCCCCGTCTTGCTGACCGGAGCCCGGCCCGCATGGAGATCCTCCAAACGGGTATTTCGCACGCAGAGCATGGCCATTATCTTGGCGATCTGTGCGGCAAGCCTCTGTTCGGTTTTCGTGCTCATAGCCATTGGTTAACCCCAGCAGTGCGGTTGGAAAAGCTTTCGGTTATTCTCGCATGAATCTACCTCCATGGAATCCATCCATGTATACCTACAACGCCCTGAGGGGAAAGATTTCGACGAGACAAGGAGACGGGCGTCATATATCCAGGCAATACGTCTGCCAATATGACTGTTGACATAGCCATCAGGATGCCTCGGCATAGGTTGCCGAAAAAATCGTTTCCGACAGCCACTTCTTGAAGGAAGGGTTATCGCTGAACTGCTTGAATAGCTCGGTGTGATCCGAAAGCAGATCGATGACCGCCCGCTCCAACGCTTTGTCGTGCTCGATCCGGGCGTTCTGCCTGTCCGAATTCCGCATCGCGTTCTGGTATGCCTTGTCGGCGGCGACCTTAGCCGGGAGTTCCTCCGCGATGACCTTCCCGATCTTGTCCGCGTCCTTCCAATCGATATTCCCGAATAGCTCGTTGAAGGTCTTGAGGATATTGCTCAGGAAGTCCAACTCAGGCTCCGGCTTACCACCTCCTCCACCGGTGGGTACGGGACCAATTTCGGCATCCGCATCCGGCAATACGATGGCCATGGATGCTCGGGCTTCCACCCGGTAGCTGTCCATGTCGATGGCTTCCAGAATGCCCTTGGACAGATCCTCTTCCTTCGGCGCGGGGATTTTCGGGACGAGGAAGTTGAGGAAGATGGAGAGCTTTTCCCAGTCGGCATTGGAAAATGGGAGGATGGAGGCCAGAAAACCATAGGTGCGGGTGAACGCCTTGGCCTTGCCCTTAAAATCCACCTGCCCATCTTCATCCAGTTCTCCGGTGTAAACCGCCACGCAAGCATCCAGGATCGGATCGAGCCTATCCCGATCCGCCCCGCCAAGATACAACGTCACCAACTCCTCCACCTGCGCCCAGGCGTAGACCTGATAGCCGTCCAGACTCGATTTCAGGTCATGCAGCCTGTTCGGGTCGGTCTCCTCGCTGAGGATCGTGGTGCGGTAGTAGGGCTCGAACGACTGGCGTATGCCATCGGCGTCGTTCATGAAGTCGAGTACGAAGGTGTCGTGTTTCTGCGGGTGGGCCCGGTTTAGCCGCGACAGGGTTTGCACCGCCTTGATGCCGGAGAGGGTCTTGTCCACGTACATGGTGTGGAGCAAGGGTTCGTCGTAGCCGGTCTGGAACTTGTCTGCCACGATCAAGAACCGGTAGGGATCTCGCTTGAGGGACTCCTCGATGGCGTTGCCGGGAAAACCGTTGAGCGTGGCTTCCGTCACCTTGTCACCACCGTATTCATGCTCACCCGAGAAGGCGACGATGGCCTGATACGGGCTCTTGCGCTCCTTCTGGTAATCTTTGAATGCATGAAAATACTGGATGGCGCGCTGAATACCGCTGGTCACCACCATGGCCCGGGCATGGCCGCCGACCTTGCGCTGGGCGACGACCTGATCGTGGAAATGGTCGATCATGATCTCCGCCTTCTGGCGGATGGCGTGCTCGTGGGACTCGACGTAGCGGCGCAGCTTCTTCTGCGCCCGTTTGGCGTCGAACCGGGGATCCTCCTCCACCGTTTTCATGAGACGGTAGTAGCTGTCCACCGGGGTGTACCGCCTCAGCACGTCCAGGATGAACCCCTCCTGGATGGCCTGCTTCATGGTGTAGCTGTGGAAAGGGAGGTGGCGGACCTTGTCCCCTTCGGGATCAGGTTCGCCGAAAACCTCCAGGGTCTTGTTCTTGGGGGTAGCGGTGAAGGCGAAGTAGCTGGCATTGGGCAGCACTTTCCTGGCTTCCATCAGCCGGTTGATGGCGTCTTCGACGGACTCTTCCTCCTCCTCGGCTCCGTTGGCGGCCAGGGCGATGTTCATTTTGGCCGAGGTGCGACCGCCCTGGCTGGAGTGGGCCTCGTCGATGATGATGGCGAAGGTCCGCCCGCGATGTTCGTCGCCGATCTCGTCCAGGATGAAGGGGAACTTCTGCACCGTGGTGATGATGATGCGCTTGCCCGCCTTGATGAACGCCCGCAAGTCACCGGATCGCTCCGCATGGCCTACCACTGAAGAGACCTGAGCGAACTGCTTGATGGTGTCACGGATCTGCTTGTCCAGCACCCGCCGGTCGGTCACCACGATGATCGAATCGAAGGTGGGCTTGCTGGCGGTTTGAAGGCCAACCAACTGGTGGCTGAGCCAGGCGATGGAGTTGCTTTTGCCCGATCCCGCCGAATGCTGGATCAGATAACGGCGTCCCGCGCCGGAGGTCTTGGCATCCTCCAGAAGTTTGCGCACCACATCCAGTTGGTGATACCGGGGAAATACCTGTTTAAGCGGCTTTCTGCGCCCCTGGTCGTCCTTCTCCTCCACCACCTGGGCGTAGTTCTCCAGGATGTCGGTGAGGTTCGGTTTGGCGAGGATCTCACGCCACAAGTAGTCGGTTTTGATCCCATTAGGGTTTGGGGGGTTGCCCGCGCCGTCATCCCACCCCCGGTTGAAAGGCAGGAACCAGGAAGCTTTGCCCTTCAGGTGGGTACACATGCGCACTTCGTGGTCGTCCACGGCGAAGTGGACCACGCAGCGTCCGAACTGGAACAACAGCTCCTTGGGGTCGCGGTCGCGCTTGTACTGCTCGATGGCGTCCTCGACGGTCTGCTTGGTCAGACTGTTCTTCAACTCGAAGGTGGCTATGGGCAAGCCATTGATGAACAGAACCACGTCCAGGGAGAGCTTGGTGTCATCCTTGGAGAAACGCAGTTGTCTGGTGACGCTGAACAAGTTGGCGGCAAAAAACTCAACCGCCTTGGCATTACCCGGAGATGGCGTGCCGTAGAACAACTCCACCGTGGCCGGTCCGTGCTTGACGCCCAGTCGCAGCACGTCGATGACCCCGCGTTTAGCGATCTCACCCTGGAGACGGTTCAGGAACTGGAACCGTTTTGGCCCATCGTCGGCCAACCCCAGCATGTCGAAGGCGTCGGGCTGGGTCGATTGCAGAAAGGCCAGAAGCTTGGCCAGATCGACGGCATGGTCGCGGTCGTAGTCTCTGGAATCACCGGGCACATAGCCCGCCTCGTCGATCAATGATCGGACGATGAGGGCTTCCAGCCCTTTTTCGCTGGTGTCGGTGCTCATACCAGGTCTGCCGGGATGGGCATCGGCAACCAGCCTTTCCGGCCCAGCACACCCAGGGCGATGCGGATCTGGCGGTCGCTGAACTGGCGTTTGCGATCGTTCCAGGTATGGATTTTGGTGATGACTTCCTCGGAGGTCTTTGCGTTCTCCTTGTTGACCACCCAATGGACTGTGGCGAGAAGCTCCATGCCGAAGGGGGTTTCAAAGCCTTCGATCAGATCGGCAACGCGCAGGAAACGGTCTCTGGTATCTGGATGTTGATCCAGAAAAGCCTCGGCCTTCTCCACTGCACCTGGCAGCAATTTCATGGGCGTCTCGGGATTGTTGCTGCTGCCGTCTCCGAATCCTTCGGTGAAGTGACCCTCCATGTCCCGTAGGGCTTTGCGCAGATTGTCAGCATAGGGGCCGTACTTGGCCTTGGCGAACTCCAGCTTCGGGATGTTTTCGCCGGACTCAACCAGAAAATAGGCGAGCTTGTGAATCTCTAGCAGGGAAAGCAGGTATTCATAACCCGGCACCTTGTAGCGGCTGATCAGACCGATGACCGCTGCACGGCCTTGTGTCATTCGTGGCGTTTCGGTGCGGTTGACCATCCTTTCGGGGGCGGGAGCCCCAGCGGGCTCGTACAACGTTACCTCAACATCCGGTAGTTCACTGAATGCCTTCTCAATACGAGCACGAACCTCCTGCCAAGGCAAACCACCCAGACCACACCCCAGTGGAGGAATGGCAATGGAGCGAATACCCCGGTCGCGGACCTCCTTCACAAGAGCCTTCAGACCGGACTCGACATCCTCCATTCGGCTTTGGCCTTTCCAATGGCGTTTGGTAGGGAAGTTGATAATGATCTTTAGACCTTCAAGAGTACGGCATTCCACCACCAACATCTGGCCAGTTGTGAACCCCCTCTGATCACAGACTGATTTATAAACTTTGAAATTTTCTGGAAAAGCATTTTTGAACTGAAGGGCGATGCCCTTGCCCATCACGCCGACGGTATTGACGGTGTTGACCAGTGCCTCGGCTGGCGACTCCAGCAAGTTCCCCCTTGTAATGTTAATCATGCTCCTCCTCCTTTCCGCCTCAATAATACCATCCACGCATCACGGCTACCTGAGGTTTATGCACGGAAGACGCCAAGATCTCCGCCACTCGGGTCTCCATCGCTTGATTGATTACGCCAATCCCCAACACGGCGGTCCAGGAGAAAAATTGGTGAACGAGAAATTCCGCCATCTTCTTGGGCCGCCGTTCATCGCCGCCCCAACTATCTGACCCGATTACCTCCCAGTCGATTTCGCCATGGCGGGACCAGTCGTCGAAATACTCGGCGTAGCCCAACTCCGCATGCAGGTTGGTGAACGCCCATGGCCTACTGAGCCGCCATGCGGTTTCCACGGTACTGACCAGATGGACAATGCCGGACTGCCCACCCTGATATTCCGGCACATTGCCCATATGGATGGTGTAGAGCATGGGTGACCGGGGGCAAAAGTAGAACGGCGCATAGTCGCCAAGCACCCCTTTAGCTGCCACGGGCACGGACCGTTGCATGCGGCGCGCCTTGATATGGCTGTAGCCGATGCCTGTCACGGCCAGGTTTTGCCGGATACGCTCGGCATCACACCAGATTCCCCCAGTCTGGATGATCCTCGGCAGGTTGTCCACATGGGTGATGTGGTAGATTTTCGGCTGGGCGGGGGGCGTGGTCATGGCGATTCCTCCACCTCTTCCGGCTCCGTCTCGTCCTCCAGGAGGTCGTCCGCGCTTTCCTCGTCCAGATCCTCCAATGCGTCATCGGCTTCGCGCAAGTTCACGGCCACATCCCGCACGTCCAGCTTCCCGGTGACGACATCGGCAATCAGGCGTTCGCGGTATTCTCGAATGAGCCTGATCTCGTCCTCAGATCGTTGGATGGCTTCATCAAGGGGAACGCACGAATCGGTAATCCATTTGCAAACATCTACCTGCTCATCGATTGGCGGCAACGGAATAATGGCGTTTTTAATGTCATGTTTTGACAGTGCATACCGAGTCACTCCAGTAGCCAATACATGGAACTGTTCGGTGATACGGGCAGACCCGATTGAACGGAACAAGAACTCTCCAAAAAGGTGTTCTGGATCCGGACGCAACAAGCCCAGGTGGTAGGCGCATACCACCCCAGGCAGATCTTCCGAGACTAGAGCAGGAACTGCGATATCGTCCGGTGTTTCGGAATCCTTAGTGACGATCACGTCCCCACCTTTTAGGGTGAATCGTGATATTTCCCCATTGGTGGCTGTGGCCAGCATGAGGTCCATACCACCAATGATTCTGTCGTTCTTGTAAACGTCGGTGTAGTTGCAAAGGCGTACTGGGATTTCGTGGTCATGTGAGTGCTTGTCGACGCCACTAAAGCGAACATCGGCAACATGTTTCAGGAGGGTGGCTTCCCAATGCGCCGGAATCTCCGGCATCCAGTCGATGCCGGTGGGCTTCATGGGGGCGTTGGGGTCCAGGCCCCGGGTGACCGCCTTATTGATGATGGCCTGCTTCTGCTCGTTCAACAGAGCAATCAGCCGCCGCTTGTTGCGGATAAGATGTGCGGTGCGGCGGCCATGGGCATCGAGGAAATTCGCAATGGCTATCTGTTCCCCGGTCGGCGGGAAGGCCGAAGGCATCTGCTTGAACTCGTCCCAGTACAATCGGTTGCGGTCGGCAACGATGCCACGGGAGAACTTATTGACCTCCCGCATGTAGTCAGCTGTGCGGAACAGGTAGCTGTAATAGCGAGGGTTCACTTCCGGGAAAGGCCGGGCCACCACATAGGCCGGGCTGATCAGGCCATCCTTCGGAGCCACCCCAACAGCACCCTGCCACATGCGCATCATGTTGTAGGCGATGTCCCCCTTGGCGGCGCGCTTGTATTTGCTGCGGTCAGTCATCTGCTGCTTGCGTGCGCCGTTGTCCATGTCCCGCACCCTGACACCGGTGCGTAGCGAGACCTCCAGAATCGGCAACTCCTCATGCCCGGTATCGATCCGCTGGGCAAACAGGCGTCCATTTCGACGTACCTCCCAATGCTCCGGTACCAAGCCAAGCCAGGGGAGACCCGAGTCCCTCATCTGGGGATAGGGTATTAGGTTGGCACTCATGGCAGCATGCCCTCCAGTCTTGCAACGCGCTCAGCAAGTGTGTTCTGGAACTGGTCATCTTTGCATTTATCCAGGGCCTTTTTTGCTTCCTGATGCGCATCATCAATTTGGCCGCGTCGTTCGTATACTTCACTCAGCAGCTTGTGGTAACTCGATATATGCTCGGTTGCCCTGTGGTCTTTACCGACCAGTTCAACTGCCTGTTGAGCGGTAGCCAACGCTTCATCACATTTTTCAAGTGCCAACTCCGCTTCGGCCTTGCGATATAGAATCCAATGGTCGATGCGATCAGCCGGAACCTTCGCGATGGTTTCGAGGGCTTTTTGAGGCATGTCGGCGATAATGAAGGCTTTGGCTGCGGCGCGAGCATCATAGGATTTGAGCTGTTCACCAGCGGAAATGGCTGTAGCAAACTGAACGCTGGCATTCAAGAGTTGATCAACAAGTGATCTTCTGTCTTCTTTTCTGGCTGAGGTTGCAGTATTCGCAAGAGCTTCACATGCGCTCACCCACTGACCT
This sequence comes from Magnetococcales bacterium, assembly GCA_015228815.1. Classification (NCBI taxonomy): domain Bacteria; kingdom Pseudomonadati; phylum Pseudomonadota; class Magnetococcia; order Magnetococcales; species Magnetococcales bacterium. The sequence continues at coordinate 21,822 of JADGCV010000010.1, forward strand.
TTTTCAACGGTTTCGGGTGGCATGGCCAGCATTTCTGGCAGTCTCTCAGCCAAAGTCAAACAGATCGACGGGTGGTGATATCCAAATTTAGAGGTGAATGAGACGAACGCTTCGTAAAATTGGCCGAACCCTTCCATCGCGGACAGTGCGATGAGATCCGCAAGTTTTTGAACCTGAGCAGGATCTTTAGAGAGATCATTTACGACATTCCCATAAGATCTTAGCCTTGCAAGTGCCGCAAGAGAAACACGCAGCGGAACCGCTGATGCATCCTTTGTCATCCCATCTATCAAGGCGCGCATGGATCTCTCCCCGGCGTCCTTGATATCGCTGCTTACCCCATATTGCATACCAAGGTGCGCGATTTGCCCATGGGTTGCGTGCCACTCTGGTTTCATGCTTAGAAGTTGGGTGAAGCAATTGAGAGCCTCTTGGTGGTTCTCACATCGCCTTAATGCTTTTCCACGATGATGCAGAAGTTCTGCTCTCACATCTTCGTCAGCAGCACCGGCAAGTGCATTTCCAAATTGCTCGGCGCATTGGCGGTAATATTCCTTCCTCTCGTCAGGACTATCGATTGCATAGGCGTGTGCCTCCTTGGCATCGATGAGGCACATTACCTTTGGGATGGGTACACCAGGGGATATTTCTTTGGAATGGATCTGTTCGTGCAATGCCTGCTTTGCATCGCTCTCCACTTGAAGAAGAGCGTAGGAGAGCCAGTCTGGATCACGCTCACCTCGTCGTGCGTGCTCGGCCTGCAACGGGTCGAGGGCAAGGTGGATTTCCCGGAGCGCGCTTGGCGTCATTTCTCCCTTTTGATCTCCAACATACTGCTCGACGGCAGTAGCCAGTTCCTTTCCATCAGTCTGGTCACGAACGGCCATGCAAACCAAATCATGAATTCTGGCAACGCCCGGAGTACTGGTTGGCAACAGGATAGAAAGATGCTGAAGTGTGCGCGAATGAGAAATGCCGATAAATTTACGCAAGAACTCCAAGTCATGCGTTGTCAAGCCTGAGTTGGCAATCTTCTTGAGCGCTTGAAACGCACCATTTTCCAAACGTTTCAGAATTTTACCCATGATCGACTGGCCGTCACGGCTTGAAATTTCAGATGGAGAATCTAGAACTTCCTTGTAAAGGTCGTTCGATGAAACCCCATCTTGAACAATAAAAGCGCGGGCTGTCGACAGGATTAACGGATTGAATTTACAGGACTGGATGAATCTTTTGGCCTCACCTGAGGCATTATCATAGTCTTCTCCGAGAATTCTTGATGCCGTATCAATGGAAACCTCAGGAATTGGCAAGCAACCTTCACCTGCCATAATTGCTGACTGGGATGTCACTAGAACAACACCGCCCTTTTGGAACCCATTCTGAAGCTCATCAAAAACGGACCGGTCTACCGGCCTTTCCAGGCCATCAATGACTAGAATGGCCTTGCTGGCGTTAAATAAGCCAACGATGTTGACAGGCGCGCCTCCACGGGATCTTTGAACAGCACTGAGAGAAGTGTCCTTTGGCCAGTCCTCGCCTGTGATCCAGACATAGTTTTCGAACTCATTGGCCTGCTGGTGGTGAACAAAACCGATGGCAGCTTGGGTTTTTCCTGATCCACTTACGCCGTGAAGCACGCAAACAGGGTATGCCTCAAAATGCTTGGCTAGGGCATCGCCAATCCCTTGATCATGGATATGGCCATCACATGGCGCGGGCAGCTTTCCGTAGTATTCGTAGTTATCAAGGTTCTGAGAAAATCCAGGGAAAAACTGCCTGTAAAAAGCCGCGCAATCTTGGTTATTTGTCGATTGCTGGTAGACTTTCTTTGCCATCTCACGGGCATCAAGAAAAACCACTCTCCCACCATGAGACTGCCCAATAAAGGTAGTATTGAATTTCGCACGGAAGGATGGCGGCTCCTCATGGTTGGTAATCAGGTAAATTTTATCTGGCCCCTGAGGCTGACGATGGCCAAGCGCGTGTTGGATGTCATTTTCAATCTTTGGGAAAGAATGAGCATTTTTCGTTGGGGAACTGTCTTCGTTCTCAAAGTAGCCCTGCTCTGTGCTGTACTCAGCGACAACCGTTGAGTCGTCGCTGAAGCTGTCAACAGTGTAACCAACGGGCTTGTAGTCCTTGTTGATGCCGTGGTGGACCATTCTCCCGCCTTCGAGCACCGAAACCATGTAGTGCCCAACGAGTTCCAGCTCAATCGCGCCCAGGCATACAATCTCGCCTATCAACTCCTTGATAATGCGCTTTTTGATGTGTTCGTGCATCATGCTCGTCTCCCGATCACATCATCCAGCAGCCCGTCGGTTTCCTTCTCCAAATCGCGGATGTCCGCCTCGATCTCCTCCAGCGTGCGCAGCGGCTGGGGTTTGTAGAAATGCCGGGTGAAAGAGATCTCGTAGCCGATGGCTGTCTTGCCAGCATCGATCCAGGCGTCCGGCGCATGGGGCAGCACCTCCCGGCGGATGAAGACCTCGACCCCGCCCTCCTCCAGGAAGGGCACTTGTTCGGTATCACGCAGGTCGGTATCCGGCTCGTACTCCACCACCATGGGTTTGCCGCTGACTACACGGTGATAGCTGCCATGGAGAGCATCCTGTTCCTGGTCCGCTCCCGCCTTGGCCCTGGTAACTTGCTTGATGACCGGCTCCGCTCCCGGATCCTTCACGCCCAGTCCTGTCATGAGCAATTTTTGCCGCTTGGCCGTCATGCGCATCCCCTGGGCTTTGGCTGCGGATTCGACCTGTTCCAGGAATCGGTTGAAGTCGCCATGAGGACCGTGGCCGAGAGGTGTGACAAGGTTCTCCACAAGGTCGGCCAGATCGCCTTCCCCCACATCGGCGCAGGTTTTCCGGAATTTCCGCACCATCCCTGCAGAAAGATCCACCATCAGGCGCAACGGACGCTCCACAGTCACTTTCCAGTAGCCGAACGCCTCGTTGGGAAAGACCTTGGATTGCTCGTTTTCCTCCCGGTTGAGGAAGGCATCGCAGATACGGCGCAGGTCATCGGAGCCGAGTTCACAGTTCTTCTTGCCCAGGTTCTTGCGCAGGGGCTTGAACCATGCGGTGGCGTCGATCAACTGGACCTTGCCTCGCCGCTCAGGTGCTTTGCGATTACTGAGAACCCAGATGTAGGTGGCGATGCCGGTGTTGTAGAAGATGTTGAGGGGCAACGCGATGATGGCTTCCAGCCAGTCATTCTCGATGATCCAACGGCGGATGTTGCTCTCGCCCGACCCCGCATCCCCGGTGAAAAGGGAGGAACCGTTGTGAACCTCGGCGATGCGGCTGCCCAGGGAGGAGACCTTCTTCATCTTGCTCAACATGTTGGCCAGGAACACCATCTGGCCGTCACTGGAGCGGGTGATCAGGCTGTATTCCGGATTGCCGCCATGGTCGATGACAAAACGCGGGTCGCGGAGATCCCTTTTGCCCCCAATGCGATCCAAATCGGTTTTCCAGGATTTTCCGTAAGGCGGATTGGACAGCATAAAGTCGAATTCCCGCGAGGGGAAAGCATCGGCGGAAAGGGTGGAGCCGAACTTCATGTTCTCCGCCTCGACGCCTTCGCCCTTGAGGATCAGGTCCGCCTTGCTGATGGCAAAGGTCTCCGGGTTGACCTCCTGGCCATAGAGGTGAACCGAAACCTCCTTGCCATGCTCCGCCGCCAGTTTATCCAGGGTCTCTTCGGCGACCGTCAACATGCCACCCGTGCCGCAGGCTCCGTCATAGACCAAATAGGTGCCGGACTGGATCGCTTCGGCAACGGGCATGAAGATCAGATAGGCCATCAACTCCACCACGTCGCGGGGGGTGAAGTGCTCGCCAGCCTCTTCGTTATTCTCCTCGTTGAAGCGCCGGATCAGCTCCTCGAAGATCGTTCCCATGGAATGATTGTCCAGGCCGGGGAGCCGGACCGAGCCATCCTGGTGAAGAACGGGCTTAGGGCTGAGGTTGACGGATTGATCGAGGAATTTTTCGATCAGGTAGCCGAGAACATCCGCCTCGACCAACGTCGGCATCTGGTTGCGAAATTTGAATTTTTCCAGAACTTCCTGGACGTTTGGGGAGAAACCATCCAGATAGGCCTCGAAGTCTGCTTTGAGCTGCTGTTGCTTGGCCCGGTAGGTCAGATCGCGCAGGCGGAAGGGAGAGGTGTTGTAGAACGCTTCTCCCGAAGACTGGCGCAAGGCCGCATCCTGGTTAGCCACTCCAGCTTTGTCGAGCTGCGCCTTCATGCGGAGCACAGCATCCTTGGTCGGCTCCAGAACAGCGTCCAGCCGCCGAATGACCGTCATGGGCAAGATCACGTCCCGGTATTTTCCACGGACGTAGACATCTCGTAGCACATCGTCGGCAATACCCCAAATGAAATTGCTGATATTCAGGCTGCTCACGCCTTGCCCTCCTTTGCCCGTCGGTGGGTGATCGCCCAATTCATTATCCATTTCCCTCTGTCATGGAGAAAGCCGAAAAAACCTCGTCACGATTGAGCAGGACGATCTGCTGGTGCCTGGGTTGGCGCACATTGGGGTCGAGGTCCAAGCCCAGCCTCTTCAGAAAATAGAACAGGAACCCCTTTCGGACGGAGATCACCATCTCCCCGTTCTCCATCCCGTAATCCAACTCGATGGCCTTGCGCTGGTTCTCGGTGAGGCCTGGATGGGGGCCGATCCTCACGTCGATGACCTCGTGCCATTCCCGGTCTTCCTCCGGGTTCAGGTCGTGTTCCTTGGTGCCCCGAATACCGGCAATGCGGGCCATCACGAAATCCTTGAACGCACCAGCCTTGTGGCAGAATGCCCGCGCATGCCAGCGGTAGCCATCGAAGGCCAGGGCATGGGGAGTGATCCAGCGCCACTCCGGTTCGGGTGCGCTCATGGATTGATAGCGGATCTGGAGAGCAACACCCTCGCGGATCGCCACCACCACCCGGCGCAGCCGCTCCGGATCGATGGCCCGCCGGGGTTGGGGTAATACGTCATAAGAGGGAATGGCCGACAGCCAGCTTTCCTCGGCGGTTAGGATGCCGGACGACATGGACAGGAGGTTGGCCAGATAACGATCTGAGTCCGGATTTAGAAACCGTGGATTGAATTCCTTGGCCGGATAGTAGCGTTTGGCCCGGATGTCGTAGACCAGATTACCGGGAGCCATCTCCTGGTACTGGTTGAAATCCGCCGAGGCCTGAGGCATGGAGACGCCGAATTGCTCGATCAGGTCGCGACGGTTGATCTTCCCCTCCCAGAAGAGGCGGAACTCAATGAACTCCATCCGGCGTTCCACACCCCAGCGCAGATCCTTGCCCGGTTTGGGGTCTTCCCTTGACTCTTTGCTGGTCATCGCTATCCCGTTTAGAAACTAGATTGACAAACAGACCATCATGGTCATAGTTTATAAACTATCATGGGTTGGTCGGGGAGTCAATGAAGCGGTTGAGGCGTGGGGAAGCGAGGGAATCGGCAATGGCAGAGAAGAGAAAAGGATCATGGATTCAAACCGTTACCGGAAGACAATTCTGGCCCATGGATGCCAAACCGGAAGAGGTGGATATCCTCGACATCGCCCATTCCCTGTCCATGCTCTGCCGGTTCAACGGCCATTGCAACCGGTTCTATTCCGTGGCCGAGCACGCCGTCCACGTCTCCCATGTGGTGGGTCTGGAACATGCCCGCTGGGGCCTGCTCCATGATGCGGCGGAAGCCTTCCTCTCGGACATTCCCCAGCCGGTCAAACGGGAACTGACGGTGTTCCATGAAATCGAGGAACAGCTTCTTCATGTGATTGCCGAGCGATTTGGTCTTCCTGCTGGGCTCCCTGTCGAGGTGAAGCAAGCCGATATGCTGCTTCTGGCTACCGAGAAGGCGGCACTCATGGGGCCGGAGCCTGCACCGTGGGAAGGAATTCCCGATCCCTTGGCACCAGGCATGATCCAGGGGTGGAGTCCTGACCAAGCCCGGCGGGAATTCCTGGCTCGGTTTGGCGAATTATTTGAAGTGATGTGCGCCCCGAGATAGGGCGCAGAGCTGGACGTTTCATCGGCGAATTGAGCGGGAGGCAGAAATGACCAATATCGATCCAAGATCAGTAAACGGAACCCACATTTTGCTGGGTGCCGAAATCACCGGCGGTTTCATGGAAGGGGCGCGCCTGGAGTTCTCCCAGGGACTCAACTGCATCATCGGCGGTCGGGGGACCGGCAAGACCACCCTCCTGGAGTTTATTCGCTACGTCCTGGGGCTGATGCCTGACCCCAGGCGCGGCGGCAAATCCCGCGCCCAGGCCGTGGTGCAAAGCAATCTCGCCAATGGCCGGGTCCGTCTCCATTTTCGTACTCGCCACGGGATGCGGTATACAGCGGAGCGTCCATGGAACGACGATTGTCAGGTGCTGGACGAGAACGGAGCGGCCACGGCCATCTCCCTGGATCGGGACCGCATCTTCCGGGCCGATGTCTACAGCCAGAACGAAATCGAACAGATCGCCACCGATACTGGCTTCCAGTTGAAGCTGATCGACCAGTTCGAGGAAGAGAACATCCGCTCGATCAACGGCGAGATCACGCGCCTGCTGCGTGACATCGACCACAGCTACGGGGAACTGGCGGAATTGGCGCGCCAGTTGGGAGATCTGACGGAGACCGCGTCGGAAGGACCGGCCATCGAGGAGAAGTTGAAGGGGTTTCAGCAGCAGAATACCGGCCCGGATGCCAAGCTCATTGAACAGGCGCACGCCCACAAGGCCCTGCGAGAGAGGGAGACCAAGGCCCTCGCCAGTCTGGCGACGGAGTTCACCTCCCTGGGCCCCAAATTTCAGAGCTATGCCGACACCATGGCCCAGCGATTGGAGGGGTACATCGGGTCGGACATCGTGAGTGGCCCGAATCAGGTTCTGTTCCAGGGGGTCGGTAACCGAGTCAGGGAATTCCTCGACGAGTTCCGCAAGGCGGTTCCCTGGGTGCATGAACACTGCCAGATCACCCTGAACGCCCTGGCTGGCGTGGCAAGCGAACTGGAAAACCATCATGCCGGTCAGGAGCAGGCCTATCGGGAGCTGATGGCCAAATCCCAGGAGGAGCAAAGCCGCATCACCGAACGCACCACGCTGCAAAAACGGCATCTGGAAGTGAGCGATGCCCGCCGGTCGTTGGAGGAGTTGAAACGGCAGCACGCTGTAAAATCCGGGAAGCACCGGGAAATGACCTCCCGTCTGTCCGGATTGCGGGATGAGCGTTTTCGGCTCCGCAAGTCCGTCGCTGACCGTCTGACCCAGGCATTGCAGCCTACCATCCGGGTGACCGTGACCCAGGCTGGCAACCGGCAGGCCTTCGCCGATTTGCTGACCGAGGGACTCAAGGGGTCGGGGCTCAAGTACGCCACCATCGTCGACAAGATCGTGCAGAACCTTTCACCGGAGGAGTTGGCCATCTGCGTTCAGCGCAAGGATGCGAGCCGTTTGGCGGAAATGGCGGGGATGGAACACGGTCGGGCGGCAACGGTGATCGAAAGGCTGGTGGCCTCGCAGACGGTCGGCAGGATGGAGACCGTCGAGATGGAGGATCTGCCCCGTATCGAATTGCTCGATGGCCGGGATTACAAGGACGCTGGGTCACTTTCCACCGGCCAGCGATGCACCACCATCCTGCCCATCCTGTTGATGGAGAGCGAACGCCCCCTGCTCATCGACCAGCCCGAGGACAACCTGGACAACGCCTTCATTTTCGAGACCATCGTCAAGAGCGTCAAGGAGGCCAAAGCCAGTCGCCAGCTCATTTTCGTGACCCACAACCCCAACATCCCCGTGCTGGGAGATGCCGACCGGGTGTTTGTGCTGTCCTCGGACGGGAGGCGTGGGACCATCACCCACCAGGGAACGGTGGACGAGGTCAAGGAGCGGATCGAGACTTTGCTGGAAGGAGGCCGGGAGGCCTTCCTGCGGCGCAAAGCGCGCTACGGGCATTGATGATGGCGACGGAACCGGAAGTCGGGCTGACGGGGCTGCTGAAGGACATTGATTCCGACCAGTGGTCGACGGTTCGCGAGGCCGTGGATCAGGCAGGTATCCTGCTGCGCCAGGGAGGTTTGGACCCCACCGCGCATTCTCTGGTTGGGCAACGTCTGGCCAAACTGTCCACCCATCCCAAATGGGAGGTGAGGAAGGCTCTGGCCCACGCCTGTCTTCACCTGCGCCACGACACCTTCGACCGGATCATGGCCGCCCTGGACCTGGATGACAACGATCTGGTCCGCAATGCCGCCAAGCGCACCCTTTCCCGGCGGTCGGAGCTATCCAGGACGGACATGCTCAAGGATCAGCATGGGGATCTCATGCTGCGCTGGTTGGAAGAACTGGAAGCCAAGCATGGTCCTCGCGCCCGCAACGCGGCGCGCCGGGTGGCGGAAAAGCTGCACGGCCAATTCGTGAAGGAACTGAACCACGAGATGGTCAAGGTGATCTCGCCCCTGGATGCCTCCCTGGAGAACATCGAGGTGGAGATCTCGAAGACCCGTTCCAATCCGGATGATCTGCATCGCCACACCCGACGCGCCAGGGAGCGGGTGCGCTTTTTGATTTCCATTCTGGAATCCCTGCGCGCCCTGACCCAGGAGGTGGAGCCTGATTTTCAGACGGAGAGCCTGCGTTCGATGGTCGAGGAAGCCATACATCTGGTGCGCGACCGCAAGAAGGAGAACCGGGTGATGGAGGCCGACATCCGCATCGACCCTGCCCTCACCGTGGAGGCCAACCGGCATCTGCTGTTGCAGGCGCTGACTAACGTCATCCAGAATAGCGTAGACGCCTATGCGGGCACTCAATGTCACCCTGTCATCACCATCACGGCCCACGAACACAATGGCAGCCGGGTACAGGTGACCATCGCCGACCAGGGATGCGGCATGTCCGAGGAAGCGGTGAAGGACGCCTTCCAGCTCTTTGCCACCAGCAAACCGCACGGCACCGGCTTCGGGTTGACCATTGCCAAGAAGATCATCGAGTCCGACCACAACGGAAGGGTCTATCTGGAGAGCATCAAGGGCAAGGGAACCACGGTGACCATCATACTTCCGAAAGAACAGGAGGGGCGGGAATGGTGAAAGAAGCGAAAGGCCGCCATACCGCCCTGGTGGTGGAGGACGACCCGGAGATGGCCGAAGAGTTGCGGGATCTGCTCCGCTCAGTGGGGCATGACACCGTCTCTGTTCCCTCTCAGGAAGAGGCACTGGGATTGCTGGACACCGGAAAATTCTGCTTTGTCCTGCTGGATCTCCAGATCAAGACTGCTCCAGACTCGATCAAGGCCAGGGTGGAGGCGGGAAAAACCTTGCTGCGAAAGATCCGAGAGCTTTTCCCCGCCCGCAACCAGGACGATCACCACCACCTGCAAATCCTGGTCATGAGCGGCTACGCCAAGGACATGCCCGACGTGATCCAATGTCTTCAGGATGGGGCGGACGACTTCATCATCAAACCCTTGAGCGGGAACAACCCATCTCTGACAGCGAAACTCGAGGAAAGCCTTCACAAAAGTAAGCGCGCCAGCCATGCGGAATGTCCAGGGGTGATGGACCTGGCGCGTCGGGAGTGTGCGCCGAATGGCTCCTCAACAGCTATTCCTTCTCCAGGGGTGCAATTGTCCATCTCTGGCGAATCCCAGGGAAAACGGACGGGGATCGTTATCGGCGGCAAGGCATCTTTTTTGCCTGACGCCCAGTTCTTGCTCTTGATGCGACTCGTGGCAGGGCGGGTGCGGGATGGTCAGGGCTGGGTTCACAAGGTTGATCTTGGTTCCAGTGATGCGGAAGGGTTCAAAGGAATGTCGAACCTCGCATCGGCCATCCAGTCACTCCTTCCTGAAGGATTTGCTTTCTACGAGAACGACAAGAAGGGGAGCTACCGCATCCATCCGGTGATTGTGGTCGGCAAGATCGACCATGACCGGCTGGGGCAACACAGCTCCCGAGAGGTCCGAAGACTGTCTTCTGAAATCATGGCCATCCGATGAGCAAGACCAAATTTGCTCTTGCCGGTTGGGAACCAAGACCATTTTTCGTCTTGCCGGATGGAACCCAGATGGCAACTGATGGCCATCAAGACGGGAAATGGTCCGGCTTCCGTCATGGTTCCACCGAGGCAAGAACAACAGGGCAGCCGGTACTCTTGAACGCATATTCAGCGTTCAAGAGGAAACCGTGGCGACCAAAACTCAACAGATCATCGGCAATAGCGCAAGCCTCCGGGCCACCCTGGCCAGCGCCAGAAAGGTGGCCCGCAGCAGTCTATCCGTGTTGGTCACCGGCGAAAGTGGCACCGGCAAGGAGCTGTTCGCCCGGTTTATCCATGACGAAAGCTCCCGTTCCAAGGGACCGTTCGTGGCAGTCAACTGCGCTGCCATCCCAGGCGAACTTCTGGAAGCGGAGCTTTTCGGACATAAGAAGGGGGCTTTCAGCGGTGCGGTGAACGACCGGGATGGTCTCTTCGTCCAGGCCCATGGCGGCACCCTGTTCCTGGACGAGATCGGCGATATGCCACTGCCCCTCCAGGCCAAGATCCTCCGGGTTCTTCAGGAGGGCGAGGTTCGACCGGTCGGAGCCAGGACAGTGCTAAAGGTGGACGTCCGGATCGTTTCCGCCACCCACCGGGACTTGGCCAAGATGGCCAGGGAGAAGAAATTCCGGGACGATCTGATTTTTCGGCTCCGGGGATACGCGTTACGTCTGCCGCCCTTGCGGGAACGGGAACGGGACGTCGTCACCCTGGCCCAGGTCTTCCTGAAATCCCAGAAGGAGTTCTCCGGGAAAGGATTGAGCCGAGACGTGCAAGAATTGTTGACCACCTACACATGGCCAGGGAACATCCGGGAGCTACAGAACGCCATCCTGGCGGCGGCTGTGGATGCCCCCAGGAACATCGGCGCAGAGCACCTGCGCCGTCACTTGTCGGGAGGCGGCGATTTGCCAAAGGTTACGGGGACGCCTCTGGAAAAGCGATTGCTCACGGTGTTAGAGGCTGGGGGGAAGATGACGCTGGCGCAGATGCATGCCGACCTGCACGTCCCCAAGCCCACCTTGCACCGGCATTTGGGGAAAATGGTCGCCGATGGGAAGGCCCAACGGTTGGAAGTGACAGGATTGGTCGTCTATTCACTACCAGTGCTGGAGATCAAAGATATGGATGCCCGGTTGACTCCCCGCCAGGAGAAGGCCGTGATCCATGCCAGGGAGAAAGGCCGCATTACTCGACAAGGACTCTCGGATGCGTTCGGGGTCTCCATCAGAACGGCCAGCCGGGATTTGGCAACACTGACTGAGCATGGACTCCTGGTATCAGATGGGCAATCAGGGCGGTTTGCAGGTTTTGTCTGTCAGTCAACCTCCGGTTAACTTATGAGAATCATTGACGACTTTTACGACTTCTGGCGAGAGGGAAAAGACCGCTCCTTCCTTCAGAATCCCCGACAAATACTTCAACTTTGGCTAATTCTCGGATGTTATCTGGCAAGTCGATATTCTCAAAAATTATAAATTGACCAAGGTGCTGAATGCGGTGAAGGTGTTCGAAAAAATTCTGCTTTAATGGCGTGTTGGCAAGTACCTGCTCGTCGCTTGACAGTTCTCCATGCCTCGTATTTTTGATGGGGTCACGGTACGTCAGCAATGGTGTGTCGAGGACGACGAAACCAGGGTGAGGCAGGTTGCGTTCCCGGCAATAGATGAGCATGGCCACCTTGAATGCGGCATGGGTCACTGCCCGTACCCCTTTACCATTGGCAGTTCTAAGCTTCCCGTCAATCCGTAAGTCGAAGGTCTTATCGTCGAAGACGACTTGATGGTCGCCAGGGAACTGCCATTCCGACAGTACATGACCAACTACTCGACAGAAGTCATATGCAATGGTGCCGATGAGGTCAAGCCTCGGTTTATCCCCTTTGGGTACCGTGGTCTTTTGCTCTTCTGTCTCTTTCTTCTTCTCCCGCAGGCTTTGCAATTGATCTAGAAGTGCCATGCCTTGTCGGACTCGGTCTCTGGCAGCCAGAGATTCTCCTAATGTCCGACGGGTCTGGTCAACTTGTGGTGTAAGATCCAAGATCTCTTTCTCGGTCTTCTTCAGTCTATCCAGCAGGCTGGGTAATTCGCTCTCCAATCGCTTCTGTTCGGCTCTAAGATCATGGACAGTTCGTTTGAGGTCTGATCGTAAACGGGTGATCTTTTGGGTTTCGGCAAATGCAGCCATCCGGGTTTGTTCGACATTGACCATGCCTTCTTGATGTAACTGGGTGTCAGGCTTCGCTCCACAGAGCGGACAATCTCTGCCACTACCCAAGGAGACCAAAAAGCCCGCTTCTTCTATCGCCTCTAACCGTTGGATGTCCGATTCATAGGCTCTGTCGAGTTTAGAAAACCGATCAAGATGCAATCTGATGTCATCAAGGCGCTCCCCAATTCGAGGGATTTCTCCAGAGAGTCTCTTTTTTTCCTCCAGCAGTGATCGGATTGAACCTTGGGCAGCCTCGAATTCGATTTGAATCTGTTCCAACGTCCGGGTGAGACGTTCATCCTGCTGATCAAATTCCGCCGCGTCCGGGAATTCAACCGAAAGACGAGCCTCAACGTCAGCGATCATCTCGTCGAGCAGTCCCAGTTTCGCAACTTTTTCGGTTTTCAGATTTATTGGTTTTGGCACTGTGGTAATGGCACTGTCATCTATGCCGGTCAGAAGAAGCCTGAAAACGCTGCGCTCGGTTGTAGCCTTGGTATGTTGGCCGCGTTCAATCGGGGAGCGTTCTGCTAGAATTGTGGTTTCATCAACAAGTAGAATATTGGCCAGCCCACGGAAACTTAGATTGTCCTTTTCTCCCTCTGCATTGGTAGCGACGAATTTTCCAGACAAACCAAGATGGTCAAGCAGAAAATTGGAAAGGTTGTCTTTGTTGCTGGCGTCATGGGTTGCTGATAAGGTGCGTACTTCGTGATCTCCCGGAGGAGCAACATGAAGCCCCTCATACAGCGTATAGCTGCCGCCCAAGATAGCCCGCCTGACGGTGAAGTCCCCAACCTCATTGATTCTCAAGCCGCACCAGATGGCGTCATAGCCATGTCGTTCCTCAATGTCTGGCAACGGTTTCGATCCACCGAGCATGAAGTCAATGGCCTTGAGTGCGAATGACTTACCCGTGTTGGAGGCGCCCCAGACGAGGTTGCTACCCTCACCAAATTCCAACACTGCAGGTTCCACTTCTGGTCCGGTGAAGACGAGGTGACATATCATGAGTCGGCGGTCAGTCATCGTAACTCCGATGGTGTTGGCCTTGGCCCTGGAACTCGACCTTCCAACGACCGATTTTTTCGGTTACCAGCTTTTCCAACTGGTGAGCATCCAGAGTACAGACGTTTTCCGCCAGCCATTTCGCCCGTTCCTTGAGTGCCTGGGCATATGGGGACCGCATCAGTTCCACAAACGGGTAGGCTTCTTCGCTGGCCTGATAGCGGATTCCATAGTCATCGGCAACCACGTCAACAAGGTGGAGACGACGCATCAGGGTCAGGCTCTCCTCGATCACGGGCCTCCGCACCAGAAGTTCCCCGGTTCGGTGGGGAAGGTCTGGGTGAAGACTGTCAGGACCTTTAATATCAGCTGTGTGGACGACGAGGTGGTCCAGCCATGTCAATTGGGACAGATCAAACATCATTGGGTAGGCTGCGTTCAGCACTACGAGGGCACGAACTCCGGTCTCCAACGGGCTGTTGAATAGCTCTATTCCACTTGAGATGGCGTTGTCGGTCATCTGTGCCACCGTAGATGCCGCCGAATGTGGTCATCATTTGCGAAGTGGTGACAGACCCCCTGCCTGACGGGTACACGCGCATGCGGGGCAAGTATCCCGGACGGGAGAACCTGGGCGGCCTGCGTCATGACGGCATCGACGCACCGAAGCTTGTCCGAATGGCTTGCTCGGTAAACCTCAAAAATGCCGTGGTAGATGTCCTTTTCAAAGGTTTCCAGGACTTCAGGATCGGTATTGTCCCGGTAGAAACGCTGAAATGCAGCGGCATCGTGGAAGCGTTCTCTTTGCATTATTAGGTGTTGACCATGATCTGGATGGTCTTTTATCTCCTGATGGCCCGCATATGTCATGCCATCACGATCTCCGTAGGCATCTATAAGTTGCCCGACATATGGCAATTCAGAATCATGAATTTCCGCTGGCACTTCGCCTTTTGGGGGAGGGCCTGGGTCTGCGCCAAACCACTTGGTAAGCACAGGAATCACATACGGGTCGTTAAGGATATCATCGAGTGCGAGCCGCGTGATGACCGAGAAATCGAAGGCTTCAATGAATGCCTTCAAACCAGCATCAAGAGGTGTCTTCATGCCTGTGACGATGGACATGGCGCAGTGCTTGTCCCACTCCGAGAGAAGGCGCTCCTTGAATTTTGATGGATTGAAGATCAGGGTTTCAAGATTCCGGTTCACCCCTCTAGGAGCGACGAAATAGTATTTGACAGGCGCGGTAAAATGGCCTTGATGCGCATGGTATAGGATCTTCCCGATCTCGCGAATACCCATATCAGTCGGGAGGTTTCTTCCATACTGTTTGCACTGGTAGTTGTGCCAATCCCCTTCGTGGCGCAATTTTGTGAGAAAGCCGACAACATCACGCCCCATATCGCCCGCACCGGTGAATTGGGCGACTTCCAAATATACCGCCATCTTTCGCCCAACCCAGTCCCTGACGAAGTTTTCCAACTCTTCGTCGCCAAGACTGAGTATCTGGCGATCATAGTTGTTCATTAGCCCAAAGCACCTTCTTGAGTTGGCAGTCCATATCAATAAATAAAATTTATCTTACGGATGACACTCTATTGATTATGGACAAACTTCGGCCAAAAGGCAGATGCCTTGCTGGTACGCCAACGTCTCGGATTTTATAGTGGCCGATGGTGAGAATGCGGATGCCGAACAGAGACCACCACAGTTTAGGATGGACTGTTCCCATAAGCAAGCGGCCTGCCAATTTCATGGATTCCCTGCGGACATTGTTCCAATATGTCGGCATATCTTGACAATTACCGACTAAACGGAACATGCTGTGCCCATGGATACCCACTACCAACAAATCATGGATCTCGCCCACGCTCGTGGAGTCATCCGGTCCCGCGATGTGACCGACCTGGGATTTTCTCGGGTGGCGCTTACGCGGCTGGTTCGACGCGGACAACTCAGAAGGGTTGGGCATGGGCTTTACGCGATCCCGGATCGAAAAGTGTCCGAGTTCAGCACCTTTGCCGAAGTTGCGCGCAATCATCCCCAGGCCATCGTATGCCTGCTGTCAGCACTGCGCTTCCATGATCTCACCACCCAGTCACCATTTGAAGTCTGGCTGGCCATTCCCAACAAAGCCCGGGCCCCTCGGGTGGAATATCCTCCGCTACGCATCGTCCGGTTCTCCGGAGCAGCACTGACCGAAGGCGTTCAGGAGCACCTGGTTGAAGGCGTTCCGGTTCGGGTGACCAGTGTCGCCAAGACCGTGGCCGACTGCTTCAAGTACCGCAACAAGATCGGGTTGGACATCGCAATTGAGGCACTACAGATGTCCTGGAAAGAGAAGCGGTTCCAGATGGATGAACTTTGGCATTTTGCTGCCGTTTGCCGGGTCGCCAAGGTCATGCGTCCCTACATGGAGAGCCTGACATGAGCGCCCATAACGTAGCGGCGTCCATCCGTGCCAGACTTTTGAACCATGCGCGGGGGGCGAAACAGGACTTCAATTTTGTTCTCACCCGCTATGCCATCGAACGCCTACTTTACCGGATCAGCATATCGAGACATTCCGCCCAGTTTCTGTTGAAAGGGGCACTGCTGTTTGACCTCTGGTTCGACATCCCCCTTCGCCCGACAAGGGATGCGGACCTCCTCGGCTTTGGGCCGTCCGACCTGCCCGAAATGGAAGCCGTTTTCAGGGAAATCTGTACAATCGAAATATCAGACGGCATGGCATTCCAGCCCGACACAGTCCGCGCAGCCGAGATCCGGAAGGATGCCAACTACGCCGGGGTGCGCGTCACTCTGCTCGGCCTTCTCGAAAATGCTCGGTGCCAAATTCAGGTGGATATTGGATTTGGGGATGCTGTGACCCCCGCACCTGAAAATGTCGAGTACCCGGTAATCCTATCGGGATTTGGTGCGCCAAGGCTGCGGGCCTACCCCCGCTATACGGTGGTAGCGGAAAAAGCCGAGGCTCTGACTTCCTTGGGCATCGCCAACAGCCGCATGAAGGACTTCTTCGATCTCTGGGTTCTGGCACGGCACACCGAATTCGACGGTGAGATCCTCCGACAAGCCATTCGGGCAACCTTCGACCGCCGGGGAACGGTGCTGTCAGCTCAGCCTCCTTTTGGCCTCACCCAGGTATTTGCCCAAGACCAGCAAAAGCAATTGCAATGGAAGGCATTCCTCAGAAGAAACGGGTTGGAAGACATGCCATTTGACGATGTGGTGTCGTCGCTCGCCGACTTCCTGATGCCGGTTATTCAGGCAGCTACTGCCGGTGATGTATTTTCATCCCAATGGGAACCGGGTGGGCCATGGTCACCCCCCCCCCCCGGATGACGGACTCAAAGAACCTCAGATTTTCTGTTTTCCCATGGGTGAGGATGATCTCATAGTCTGACGGAATTTGATCCCGTAACCATCCACCGCAGGAAATAGGATCATGGATGGCCGGGACCGGATGCGTGCCATCTGCCAAATGGCACGCATCCGGTCAGTGTGGCACGCATAGATACCCATTGAATTTAAAATAAATTCAAGATGGCGCGCATGATTTCCATCCGTGCCATCCAGATGGAGACCTTCAGGTCGGGATGTGACACCAATTGCGGTTCAGCAAGTTTTTCCATATAGTGGTTCACAGTGGTTGCTGAAATTGAATCCGGCAAGGTCGCTGGGAGGTCTCCGGCCAAATCAGAGAACTTCCATGTGAATCCCGATTTCGGCCCACCATTTTTTTGATAGAATGTTTTCTCGCTGCCAAGGCCGCCCCACCGGGCGGCTTTTGTGAGTGCAAAAAATCATAATGTTTCCAATGGTTACGCAGGATGGATCGAAATTCCACTTGGAGAGGAGTCGGACCCGCAGGAGTCAAAATGGGCAGTTTCCATTCTCTCTCCGGCCACATTCTCCAAAAGCTGTGGACCCGCAATGGGTGGGTCCGGAAATCTCGGACCCACTTAAAACTATGATATTTTGAGAATATCATTGACTCATGATACTGGACTGGTTCGGTGTGAAACTTGGTTGTGGAGAATGAGGAAGGATTCGAACTTGGGTCCGGGTTTCTTTGGCGCTTGGAATTCAAATGAAACGATAATAAAACGCACCCATGGGAACTGAAATCACCCTTGACATCAGCGGGCTTGCTCTCGATTACAGCAAGAACCATATGGGCAATGATCACGGGGCGTTGTTTCAAGAGAAAGACCGCCAACGCCGCCGTTCTGATCAGATAAATTATGATTATTTTGTCGAAACCAACCAGGACCCGGCTCCTATGGAGATGGCCTTTGCAAAGCCTCTCAAGGAAGTCTTGCCCAGACTTGAAGTTATGGGTTTCACCCTGAAAAATGCAGAAATCGCATACCAAGAAGTCCTTCAATCTGTAAGTGAAGAGGTGGCAGAGTCAGCCGATGGCGGTACTGAACCAAAGACGCTTATGGGCTTTGAGGAATTCTGTGATTTCGTGACAACTCATGCGGTTCAAAGCCTCGACGACACCTTCATCAGCTCTATCGATGGCAGGGATAAGGACCTAGTTCAGGGGAGGTTCTCTGACAACGGGATAACCAGCCGTATTCCCGTTCTATGGGAGGCTTTTAGTTGCTGGCCAGCGTACTCTGAGCGGAGCTACTTTGGAAGACTGATTCACATCCTTGATCCCTACTATCTGTTGCGGATCTTAGCTGGAAATCCCGAGAATTTGGAGTCTGAGGTGGTATGGCAGTACGGACCGCTTGTGGAAAATGGCTGGGCAAGTGAGGGCCAATTCAACCCAAATGCTCGTCGCGGACAGACTTTCCTCATCGGGACCGAAGGTAGTTCGGATGTCCACATACTGAAACATGCATTTTCCATTCTTCGGCCAGAGATTGCTGACTTTTTTCGTTTCATTGACATTACCGAGAGCCACCCTTTTTCAGGTGCGGGCAGCCTCCGTAAATTTGCTGAGGGTCTTGCCAAGATTGACGTTCACAATCAAATAGTTTTTCTATTTGACAATGATGCCGAAGGTGTCGACGCTTACCAAAGAATTTCAGGGCTATCGCTACCGCCAAACATGCGAGCGATGACGTTACCTGAGATGGTCGAGTTTCGTAGTTTTCCTGCTAAAGGTCCTGAGGGACTCCATAGAACGGACATCAACGGACGCGCTGCAGCTATCGAATGCTATCTGGACCTTGAGTTCAACGGAAACTCTTCTGCTCACGTGATTTGGACAAACTTAAAGAAGGACCTGGATGTCTACCAAGGGGCACTGGAGTCAAAGGAGGACTACACAAAGGAGTTTTTGGAGCAAAGCGTAGGTTCTGTTGTTAGCGGTGCCTACGATGTAAATAAAATTAGCCGAGTCTTGGACGTGATTGTCGCCGAATGCACAACGATTGCCGAGAACGTCTCTTTGCCGTAAATCCAGGGATACCTTTGAAAATACAGAAAATACAGGGACACCATACCAATTAAATTTATTGCCATAAGAGAAATCGGTAAGGTGTCCCCAGATTTCCTGATTGTGCCAAAAAACGGAAATTTCCGTCGCAACGGGGGTGGGTCCATATATGTCCCCAGATTTCCGGAATTGGCGGGCAGTTACAAAAATTGCTTGATTTTTGCGGGGGTGGCAACTGCTCCTCCGATGATCGGCCTCTCAAAGTTGTTTTTTTTGGGGGGTGACTGTTGTGTTTTTGATTTTTTGCCTGAAGGGCATAATGTTCATGTTTCAGCATTTTTTAGGAGGTCACCATGTCGGATCAGAGTTCTCGTCGAGGTTTTTTGAAAGTAGCCCTCGTGTCCGCAAGTGCGGTGGCTGGTCTGTTCGCCACGGTTAAATTTGACTCAGTAGACGGCGTGAAGATTGGCAAGTCGTCTGTTTCGGTCGGCATGTCAGAGGCAAATGCTATGTGTGGTGGCGGGGCAGATTGCGCTGGCGGGGGCGGTATGTGTGGTAGCGGGGCAGATTGCGCTGGCGGGGGCGGCATGTGTGGTAGCGGGGCCGATTGCGCTGGTGGGGGCGGCATGTGTGGTGGCGGGGCCAGTTGCGGCGGACAGTAGTAGTTCGCGACATGCCATACAAGCCAAAGGTTGCTGACGGCATTTTCTACGCAGAGAAGGCCACCAAGCATTTGTTCTTAAATCCACAAGTTCCCGACTGGCTCATCGTTAATTCCAACGGTGGTTTGTTGCTGTCGCGGTGCAACGGTGAGGCTTCGGTCGAAGAAATCGCCGTTTTCTGTGGAGCCCAAATGTCTGACGTGGAAACGTTGTTCGAACGGGCGGCTGCGCACGGTCTGATCGTTGGGTATCCAGCCGCAACGGACACAAGTTGCAGCAACTGCGGGTGCGAAAAATATGGAACAGCCGCTGAGGTTATCTCAATGCCACCAACACTTCGCACTGTCCATTGGAAACTTACGGACGATTGCAACCTTCGTTGCCGCTATTGCTACGCAGAAAGTGGTGGAGCTTCAGCGAGGATGTCGTTCGAAGACCTCGTGCGCGTCGCCCACGATGTCGCTGAAATCTCACCGTCGGTCGAATACACCCTCAGTGGTGGCGAGCCGCTCCTTCACCCTGATGCGTTGAACTTTGCTGATCTGTTGAAAGCCGGAGGAAACACCATTTCCCTGCTTACGAACGGGACGCTTATCGACAATACCAACGCTGCACGGATTGCGGCTTTCAGTGATCGTATCAAGATTAGCCTTGATGGCTCGACGGAGGATATCCACGCATTGACCCGTGGCACGGGCAACCATGCGGCAGCCATGGCCGCCATCGACATGCTCGCGGCACTTGGTGCCAATGTTGAGATCGCTATGACAATCCACAAGGGAAACAGACACGACGTTGATGCTATGACGAGGCGATATGGCGCAATGCTAAAGTTCCAGCCGCTTTTCCCTGCGGGACGTGGGGCACAGCGGAGCGACTTGCACCTCACCGGGACCGAATACTACGAAGCGATGGCATTTACCGAGAACGTAGCACCGATGGGTGCCATAACTGGTCTCCTTGAACGACTGCGTGGGAAAGGTGTCAAGCGTTGTGCGCTTGCCGATGCCGAAATCAGCATCTCCGAGACGGGAGAAGTCTATCCGTGCCAGTTGCTGACAGAAAGAGAATTCGCTGCGGGGAACGTTCGCGACACGCCGCTTAGGGATATCTACTACCATTCGCCCGTCTTGGCGAAGGCTCGTGCCGTTTCGGTCGATACGCTGGAAAAGTGTCAGGACTGTCCCATCCGCCTACTTTGCGCGGGGGCATGTCGGGCGCGAGACTATCACGAGATCGGTGTTATCGACCAAGTGGGCGATTTCTGCGAATATGAACAACTGGCGTTCTTACACGGTTTGTTCGACTCCGCTGATTTCTGATGAGAAATACGGTAGAGTAGAGGGCCGAGAAATCCAGGGACACCTTTCCTATTTTCCTTATAGCCATAATTTGGTATGATGGCCTCATGGTCGGGGCCGCTCGTGTTGTTGCTCCGGGATTGCCCCATCATGTCATTCCCCACTTCTCCCTCTGCTTCTCCCATTCCATTGGGAACGGGTTCTTCAATTCCCGCCACGTCAGCACGTCCGGCTGCCGCCCGTCCAGGATCGCGACGATGATATCAGGGGCAAGCAGAGTCAGACGAAGCACCCGCGCCAGATAGGAGTCGTCGATCTGCTCCTGGGCCGCCAGATCCTTGATGGAGCGGTATTGACCACTTTCCAACAGTTTCAGCCATTTATGGGCCTTGGCCACCAATTTTGCCAGCGTTTCGTCCCGTAGCGGTGCTTCTTCCATCCCCTCCGGAGCGATGATCAACTTCCGACCTCCTCTTTTTTTCACCACCATGGGGATGGTCACCACGATCATCTTGCCGTCCCTGCTCATTTCCGCCTTCATGCCGCCACCTCCTTCTGGTTGCCAATGTCGCTCAGTTCACGGGCCAGGGTATCGAGGCCCTCGGTGCGCAGATGCACCTTCACCCCACCCTTCTCCACCTCCACCCGGGCGATGAGCAATTGCACCAGCCGCTGTTGTTCCACCGGGAAAAGTTCCTCCCACACCGGATCCAGCCGCCGCAGGGAGTCGGCCACGTCTCGTTCGGAAACCTCTTCGTTGGCCTGCCAGGTCTTGACCACCATCTCCGGCGACCGCAGCATGGTGCGGACTTGCCGGATCACCACCGCCTCGATCTCTCCGGCGGCCACAGTGCGCAGGGAACATGCGTTGTGGCCATTCTTGATGGCGGTCTGGCAAAGATAGTACCGATACTGCCGACCATCCTTTCTGGTGAAGGTGGGACTCATGGCCCGTCCGCAATTCCGGCAATGGATGATCCCTTTGAGCAGAGCAGGAGGGTGGACCCTGTTTTTTCCCTGGCGGCGCACGTTCGCCGCCATCATGGTATGAACCTGATCCCAAAGATTCCGGTCGATGATCGCCTCGTGTTCGCCAGGAAACACCTCTTCGCCCAGGACGATTTCGCCGAGATAGAGCCGGTTGGCCAGAATGCGGTAAAGGTAGCCCTTATCGATGCGGCTGCCGTTCTTGGCGGTGATCCCGGTTTCGGCCAACTCATGAATCAGCAGGGTGGCGGATCCGCATTCCAGGAACCGCCGGAAGATGTGGCGCACGTTTTCCGCTTCACTGGGTACGATCAGGAGTTTCCGGTTCTGCACCTCGTAGCCCAAAGGGATGTGACCGCCCATCCACATCCCCTTGCGCTTGGACGCCGCGAATTTGTCGCGGATGCGCTCTGCCGAGATTTCTCTTTCAAACTGCGCAAACGAGAGCAGCACGTTCAGGGTCAGTCGCCCCATGGAGGTGGTGGTGTTGAAGGACTGGGTAATGCTGGCAAAGGTCACTTTGTGGCGGTCAAACGCCTCCACCAACTTGGCAAAATCCAGCAGGGAGCGGGTCAGGCGGTCGATTTTGTAAACCACAACGACGTTTATTTTTCCGGCCTCGATGTCATTCAGGAGCCGCTTCAGGGCAGGCCGGTCCAGACTGCCGCCGGAAAAGCCACCGTCGTCGTAGCGGTCGGCAACCAAAAACCACCCCTCGGACTTTTGGCTGGCGATGTAGGCTTCGCACGATTCCCGCTGGGCATCCAGGGTGTTGAACTCCATGTCCAACCCCTCGTCGGTGGATTTTCGGGTGTATACCGCACAGCGTACCTTGGGCGTCACGGGTTGTTTGGCCCTGGTCATTGCCCATCTCCTTGTTTCTTCAGGCCAAAAAACACCAGCCCGTTCCACCGGGTACCGGTGATGAAATTGGCTACCGCCGACAGGCTGCCGAACCGCCGTCCCTGGTATTCAAAACCGTCCTCCAGCACGGTGCAACAACGCTCCTCTCCTTTCCAGTATCGCACCAGTCGGGTTCCGGGCAGCAAACGTTCCCCTGGGAGCCGCTTTCTCTCCCGAGGAGCATCCTCATCGGAAAGCAACCGCTCCATCCGTTTTTCCGTCTGCTCTGACAGCCCGCCGAGGGCCAGTTCCTGTATGCGGTGGGCCAGCCGTTTCACCAAAAACGCTCGGTTGTAGGGTGGAGGTTTCGATTGGTGCATCTCCAGCCACATCGCTTTGAGTTCGGCGGTGGACATTTCCGGCAAGGCCGCCACCTGGCGGATCACTTCAATCTCGTTCATGGCCGTCTCCTCCCTGGGTTTTCCTTCCGGCCATGAAGGCATGGGTTTGGCGACTCATCCAGAGGAAATTTCTCTGTTTTCTCCTTTTTCTTCATACGCGCGATACCGGCAGCAAGGATGGCGGCAACCTCGGCCAGGCGTTCTCCGGCGGTCATGTCTTCGGGATGGATGGTGGTGATCATCTTTCTGCTCCGGTTGGGGAGATACCGGGTGCAGGAAAGCAGAGAACGATGGGTAATTTCAAGATAAATTAAATAGATAGGGACGAACAGGGACCAACAGGGACCACAAAGGACGGTTGAAATGATCGTGATGGTTGCGATCCGATGCCGGTTGATCCTGCTCTAATTGCAACTTTCCGTTAGAATTATTATAATAAAAAATCAACCTCATTGTTAACCAATGTTTAATAGCTGTTTTGGTGTTCACATCTAACTATTTGAATTGGTTCCGTTGCCGGAATTCCGATATCGGCTTTTGGTTATTTAATTTGGTCTTTAGTATTATTGCCTGAATGGTAATGATTGAAATGCGAATTCCAAGGTTTTTCATGCAGCCAATAATGCACCGGCGAGATTTCGAAAATTCATACGTTCGGAATGCAAGGCATCGCCATCGTAGGTGATGGTGATCGTGGCATGTTCGCGTCTCATGAGGCTACCTTCGGATGGATCCATGCTCCCTGGCTGTTTGGGTGCCCTTCCTAACTGTTTGAATTAGTTACGATATGGGAATTCCCGTATCGGCTTTCAGTTGTTTTATGAATTCTTTAGTGTAACTGTTTGAACGGTAGTGATTGAAATCCCTACCCGCCACCTTGCACATGGCTGTTGCGTTGATATACCCCGCTTCGGTGGTTTGGGGAATAACAATCCCGTCCATAACGTGCTCGATGAAATAGGGAAGAACCGGTTGACTCATGGAAGAGATCATCCTTACTGATGGTTGGTGATGAAATGCTTCAGTGGCACGCTGATTTTGGAGAGGGTCCTCCACCACTCTACCACGGCGGCATTCATTACCGCCTCCCGACTAACATCGGATGGACCCACTTCAAAATCCTCCGTCGTCCCTCCGTCCCCTCTCTGCCCACCCAATAGGTGTGCCAATGGGCGCGTCTGATGTGGGCTTTGGGTTGCGCATGGGAGCCGCCTTTCGGCTCTCCATGGGGAGACGCTGATCGTAGCGCCTCTCCGATCTTGGTCCCGACTTCCCAGATTTTGGGTTGGTCGGGTGGGAAAAGGCGCATTCCTTTCTTGGTTTTGACCGGTGATGGATGGCGGGGCAGACCAATCGAGGCACGAGAGATGATGTCCGGCTCCTCGCTGCACAGATAGAGGATGACCGGAATGATCGGATCCCACACGGCCCGGATCTCGTCAGATGACCATCCCACCGACATCCCGTATCGGAGTGCATTGGCGATGGCTCTGTCGGTTGCTGCTTGGAGACAGGCTGCAAGGTCCGCACCCGGGATCAGGTGCATCACCGCTGGGGTCAGCGAGTCTTCCCTGTCCAGGAGCAGTCGCAGTTCCGCGCCCCCTGTATGTGTGTCCCACTCAAGATACACATACACCCCATGGAGATCCTTTCCAAGGGTGGGATGGTCAGGGATTTCGATGTACATGCACCATTCGGGTAGCCTGTAGAGCAGGTCTACAGGGAGATTGCCGGTCGGTGTGGACATGAGCGCACCCATGACCTCGGGGTCGATCTGGTAGATCCCCTGAGTCAATCTCCATGCACCAAGCCCGACTATGATTGAGCCGTACCCCTCGGCCTCGGGGATCGTCGGAAGATATTCCGTTGCCACGGCGACCCCTGCAGCAATGGGGACATAACACCATAAAGGCCACTCTGGGAGTCCATTCCCTCGGCCAAAAAAGATTTTTTCCAGACCCCTCCAAGCATTGGGAAAGAGCTGAGATACCTCGGATAGGTGCCTCTGTTGTCTTGTCATTTTGCGCCGCCTTTTCTGGGGCGGCCCCTTCCGGAGGGGGGGAGGGGTGGTGATTGATCGAGAGACATCACCAAGAGCCTGTATTTCGGCTCCGGGATCGGGGTGTGCCGCTGAGACCACGGGTCTCCTGTCCACGCATCAACCGCCGATAAACTTGATCCGGTCAAGTTTGCGATATCTTTATTCCTCAAACCAAATTTCTCGATAAGACAGAGGAACTCCACCTGCCTCCCGGGAGGGTCATACATGATCATTTCGCCTCTCCCTCCAAGGAGGTTCATTATCTTGCCGGGGATGTCGGTGTGGATCACCACTCCCTCTTGCAATGATGCAAGATCAATCACGTCACTTTTGTGCCGTGCTTTTATCTGCCCGGATCTCCTGTCGATCCGGTATGATGTGACTGTCCCGTCAGGGGCTGTTACGGTTATCATGACAATAGTCCGGTCACGTTCCGGATCATTACTTCCACCCGACTTTGGAGGGTGGATGCCCGTTCTGTCCACTCCCGGAGTTTTTTGCCGGGGAGGGTCAAATAGATCGCGATGTACCCGTATTCTGGGTCCTCTTGATTCCATTGGTACACAACTCGCCCTCCCTGGGGGCGGGCGATGCCTATAATCCCGGTCCCATCGCGACGGGTGCACTCCAAGTACCTTTCTTCAAGGTTTCGGTGCCAATCATCTTTTCCCCAAGGCATGGTGTCGGACAACTCCAATTCACATCTATCAAACCTGCGTGGGTATTCACACACGTAATAATCGTTATTGGCAGCTTCGCCTCCATCGGATGTAAGATAGTACACCTCACCCCCTTGGGGGGTAAGCCACGTCTCCATGGCGGTCCATTCTCCCCACCCCCGCGTCTCCTCCCGGAGTTTGAGGGTCTGCCCCATCATATCTGGAGTCCACAAAAGGTCCCAGGTTGGGACACCATAATGGTTGTCATCCATCTCTAAATGGAAGTAGATGATCCCGTTCCGGAAATCAACTGCCATTCTCTTCATGTTCTTTCTCCTCCCTTCCTCGTCGGTGAGTTTCCATGCCAGCCCCTGCCGGATTTTGGACCTTCCCTTAACGTAGGGGGTCTCCTCCATCCTTATGGTGAGAGTCCCCCCGCAGAGGGTGTCCCCGTTCTCGAGGGGGGACGATAACATCACCTCAAGTTCCCTCACCGCCCCAAAGGTTCCCACTAAGTGAAGTTGCAAACCATGGTTGGTCCAGACCATGGTTTGCAACCAATGAGTGCTATTCTGGCAAGCGGTATGGCACCAACCTGGAGTCGTTGATGGTATACTCGACGCCATCATTGTCGATGATGACGTGACTGTTCTGGTTTTTCCGGCTCGCCGCGATTGCGGCGACAGCAGTCCTGTGAGTCGTGTAGCCTTTGCCGCCGTAATACGAGGCTTCAACGACTGCATACTTGCACCCTGAGGCGAAAACGATTTCGCGGTCGAACATATCACTTGCGATATCGTGGATACTGCCAGTCCCGGACATTTTCTGCTCAATGACGTAAACGGACATTTTCTTTCTCCAGCCCCTGGATCCCCGAGGCGCGGGTGGAGCAGTGTGCTCCTGATGTCTCTATATATACAGCATCCGATGCTGTATCAGCAAGCAAGAAAATGCAATGAAGCAACCAAAACCGGCCATAACGCGGCCCATCCGTGGCCGAATCGTCGCCGGTCAAAGACGATTATAATCAATGTTGATAACAATTCAAATGTAATTCATATCCGAATCGTCCCTGTCGGTCCCTGATTGTCCCGAATCGTCCCGCTCCGTACCTGATCGTCCCTGTCGGTCCCTGTCGATACTTTGTAGTCCCTATCGGTCCCTGTCCGTCCCGCATCATTTTGAAAATGTTGTGTTTATCCGATGAAGGCGATTATCATTGCCATCCATGGAGGAACACATGGCACTTGAATCCGATTCGAACGTGGTCTTCATCGATCAACATTCCCTGGCCAACCGCTGGGGAATGGCCACAAAAACACTCCGAAACTGGAGGTATATGAAATATGGACCTGGATTTATCAAGATCGGGAAGAAGGTCCTTTACAGCATGAATGATGTGGTTGCCTTCGAGCGGATGAACCGCACCGGGACAAGTCATGAACTCCATTCTGGAATAGACTTGATAAAACATGCGGATTTGAGCCATGAATGACAAAGCGAAGAAAACGAAGAAAAACGTTGACGAAAGCTGTCAGGCTGAGGTAATTCTGGGCACGGAGATTAGACACCTCCACAACCAACGGCGGTCATCCGCCCCCGTCAGTCCTGGCGGTATTTTTGCGCCTTGCGTCCGTCAGGACTCCGGGGGCAACCGGCATGTCCAAGCCGAAAGGCTAAAACCGGTTGGCCCAACCGTTGGTGGGGTGTCTAACCCCCGGAGTCTCGGCGTCCTAGACACACGTCCGTGCTCCGGCGATTCCATCGCGACCAACGGAGTACCGATGATGACCCCAGTCCAACACCCGGATTGCGTCCGGGACATGCCCTCGTTTTCCTCCCCATCCCCGATTCTCGTCAGTGACGCCCTGCAAACCCTGCGCGATGCCGCCAGGGAGGGACGGATCGACCCGGACTTTTGTCAAAGTATCGGGGTCGAGTTTCTGGCATTCGCAAACCCCCGCTTCAGTCCCAGCCTTGTTACCGCCGCGCCTGATTTGTTGCTGGCCTTGGATAACTTGATGGACCGGTTGTCTACCATGTACCAAGCCATCGATACCGCCATCGGGTGGTCCGTCAAGAATTTCTTCAATGCTTGGTTACTTGGCAGAGAAGATACATTATTTTCCGATGCCATGAATGCAATCAACAAAGCGAAAAGTGAAGAGCCTCTTGTCCATGGAGGCCGCCAATGAAATCAGAAGCAGCCATTTGTGATTCACGGAGGTGGCCATGAGCATCGCCTTTGCCATCATCCATCCGGAGGCCATTGCGCCACCGGGAATGCCCCCTTACGTACATAAAGTGTTGCTTGCCCTGTATTCGTTCGCCGGTGGGGCGGCCAAACCCTATTGCTGGCCCTCTGTGGCCACCCTGGCCGAGAAGGCGCGCGTCAGCCTCCGGCGGGTGCCCATGGCCATACGGAACCTCGTTGAAACCGGGTGGATTACCGACATCGAGCAGGGTGGTGGCCGCAGGTCCAACGTCTACCATTTACGCTTTGAAGGTCAAGTTATCCACACCCCTGACCAAGTGGTCAGGGCACCCCTGACCGGACGGTCAGGGCACCCCCGACCGGATGGTCAGGGGAACATACCAATGAACAAACCAATGGAACCAACCACCACCAGCCGGATCGCGGAGCCATGCGTCGGCCCTGTGCTTCGGAACGAAAACATCGGTGGTGGTGGTTTTTCTTCTTCTTCGGAAAAAGCGGTCACGGTTTCTTTTGCGCCGCCAACCGCTGTGGAAGCCCTGCCCCTGCCGGACAAACTTTCACTTCCGCAGCAGAAGGCCATCAGGAAGCAACTTTCCAAGATTGACGCAGAAAAGGCCGCCGAGGTAATCGAGGAATTGTCTGCCGGCCTTGAGGACAAGAAGAACCCGGTGCTGAGCGCCGTTGGCTACACGGTCACGCTCGTTTCCAACGCCCTGGAGGGACTCCCCGTTCTTGGCCGTGCTTTGAAAGCCAGGGCGGAAGAGGAAAAGAGACGTCGCCGGGAAGAAGCCGAACGGCAGATGCGCGAACAGGAAAAGGCCGAGATCGAGGCCGAGGCGGCCCGGTCGCGGGAAACCGACGACATGGTCCGGTCCATTCCTCCTGAAGAACTGGCGGAAAAGCGCAAGGAGTTCATCGCCAGATTGCGCGTCACCAACCGTTTGATTCATGACCTGCATGCCGCCACCGGGTTCAGCAGTCACGGGCATGAAATATTGTTCAGGGAATGGCTCCGAGCGAATTCGTGAAACGTCACATTTTGAGCCGTGAAACGTCACAAAACACCGGAAAATGATCCGAATGATGCATGAAATGTATAGAAATCGGCAAAAATGAAACAAGAGAAATCCATATTTCGATTGATGTGATGTAAATCACAACAAGCAAAAGGAAGCACGACATGACATATTCCCCCGCCCCGTGGACCAAAAGACCGGATCCGTCTGGATTGGATGAAGAAATCATAGACGAGAACGGAGCCGTCATCGTCGAGGGGACAACCATCAACTTTCTTGCGGATGAACTGTTGATTCTGGCGGCACCGGATCTTCTGGCCGCCTGCCAAAAGATGATTGAGGCTTGGGATTGCCGCTGCCCGGAAGCAGGCATTGTGGCGATCCAGCAAGCCGTTTCCAAGGCGAAAGGAGGTGCGGCATGAAAGCCGTCATGTCTTCCATTTTTTCCATTCGGCCAGGGATTCAGGTGCTTCCAGGCGTGACCAATCCCACCAGCCGAAACTCGACGTATGCCGATAGACCGCTTCAGCGGCCTGTTCCGGCGAGTCGTAGGTGTCGAGTTTTTCCCGGTCGATTGAAAGCTCGTACTTTCCTGTTTTCGATGATCGGCGAATCCAAAAGAGTCCCCTGCGGGTCCGCAGCGTCCACATCCCCCTATCTCCCCTGTCATCAGCCTCGCGCCCGTTCTGGTGGCGTGAGGACCGATTTCCCGTGACGGAAAAACACTGAAGACATTACTCATTAAAAGGCAGACAAGGCAATAGTATTTATAATTACGTAAATACAATGGTATTTTGTTTGCATAA
The DNA here is from genome assembly GCA_015228815.1 of Magnetococcales bacterium. NCBI lineage: Bacteria > Pseudomonadati > Pseudomonadota > Magnetococcia > Magnetococcales > Magnetococcales bacterium. The sequence continues at coordinate 51,437 of JADGCV010000010.1, forward strand.
TTAACATCTTTTAATGTTTTTTAACACCTTTAACCGCCATGAACATCACTGGAGATAAAGAAAGATGAACACCTTGAGGAGACCCGTTACCGCCAGACGCGCCGCCATTGATGTCGATGCGGCTCGGTATCGCACCGGCTTTGCGGATTATTTCTTTTGGCGCTTTTTGAGAACGACGCCGCTGACACGGTGGTGGCCGCCGAGCGCGAGAGAGAAGAGAGGATCATGAATGAATACGCCATCCTCTAAAGCCAGGCCCATTATTTTTTCAACCTCGATGGTTCGAGCAATTCTAAACGGGAAGAAGACCCAAACGCGGAGGGTAGTAACACCACAACCTATTCCACCGATCATGCCAATACCGTCATATCGTCGATCAAGGAAGAATACACTGGAGATGGATGTCGCATTCGGTCCCAATAATCGCCACAAGGACGGCAGGGTACGATATTGGCAATCCCCTTACGGAATGGAGGGGGACCATTTATGGGTACGTGAAACCTGGGGAAAGTGCCCTACGACAGGAAATATAAAATATCGGGCAGATGGTGAAATCCCAGGAATAAAATGGTCACCATCCATTTTCATGCCGATAAAGGTGGCTCGAATCAACCTGGAAATTATTCGTGTTGACATCGAACAGATACAAAATATTAGTGAGGAAGATGCCATTGCCGAGGGACTCTTCCAAGAAAGTATCTGTATGGATATCCAATGCAATGGTGGCTCCACGATTGAAGTACTTGAGGATCGTTATTTTTGGAAACCGTTTTCTCCTGACAATCCAGGCTATGACTCGGCAATCGATGCATATCAAGATTTGTGGGATTCCATCAACTCAGGACGCGGATATGGATGGGATACCAATCCATGGGTATGGGTTGTTGAGTTCAGAAAAGTGGAAATATAACGACTGCTACCACAACAACGAGGAGTACAAAAAATGCGAAATATTGAAGTCACTCAAGAAGAACACCAAGAAGAAGGCATCAATCATGAAGCTTTGTATCAGTACATCAACCGGATTGAACGGTTGGAGGAAGAGAAAGCAGACACGGTTAAGGTCATCAACGATGTTTATTCCGAGGCGAAGGGCAATGGATTCGACCCGAAGATCATGAAAGAGATCGTAAAGATCAGGAAGAAGTCCAAAGAAGAGCAAGAAGAGTTTGAAACAATTATGGAATTATATATGAAAGCGCTTGGAATGAAGTAAGCCAATGTTATTACAAACAATCGGAGAAACACCATGTACAATCAACGCTTCATCTTGGTTCTTGCACTTGTAACCGGCGGCTTCATGCTCTTTTTGATCATGAGGAAGAAACTGGAAGATCGGAAGAAACGTTTCCGGAATTGGGAAGAGCAACACAACAGGAACAGGCTCGATTTTTAACCGCCGGAGAACTGCAATGAAGTTATATCGCTGTAACCGGCTGGCGATGACAACGAGCGATGCCGATTGGTGCCGGAAGTACAAACAACGGCAACAGCAAGAGGGAACGGAACCGTTCCAGGACGAATGGGGGCACAAAGGGCAATTGGCAGCGACTGCCTGGAACGAAAACGGCCCGGTCACATGCGATGGGTGTAATGGGATGGAACCAGTAAAAATGGAGATAAACGTAATGCACAAAGAACAACGCAAGCCCGGCGATAAAGCGGAACAGAAACCGTACCGGGTTGAGAAGATGACCAACAGTGAGATGTCGGAGAGAGCCGGGAATCAACTGGATGAACCAGTTGAAAAGGAAAAAAACGCAGGGAAAACGGAATCAGTGGTGATGACGGGAACGGCATACAAACCTTCGCGTTCTTCCATCAAGATTTCGCTATCGGCCTCCGACGCGGATCTGCTCAAAGCCTTGTCCTCCGCTGGCGAGGCCATGCGCTGGTCGATGGCACGGGTGATCAAAGCGGCGCTACGGGCGCATTTCCTGGGTTGAAACGTCGATGGAAGATCAGGTTTTTCCGGAAATGGACCCGGTATTGATCTCAGATAACTCGGAATATTCTCCGGAGAAGAGTCTGTGGACGAGTGTTCTGTTGCAGGCCGTTAGGGAAGCCGTCAAACCACCGAAGTACGATGGTCATTCGAGCCTGTTTGAAAGCCAGATGAACATGAAAAGAGCAAGAGAATGGTTTTTTGCATCGGAGAATCATGTTGGTTCATTCGAATGGATCTGCATGATTTTGAATCTCGATACTGAACGGGTGCGTCGGACTGTAAAAGAGATGATCGGGAATGGCACTCGAAAAAGAATGAAGCGGTTTACGCGATAGAGGATGCAGGAGATGAAAAAAGAACATGGATGTAATTTCTGTGATCAGCCCGCTGATGTCCGGGTCATGGATGGGAACAATACCGAATGGATGATATGCCAGAATTGCATCGAGATTTTCATGATGGTGTTTACCGGAGAAGGTGGCTGACGAGAAAGGAAGCGCAGGAGATGGAAAAGAAGGTACGCGCTGCTTGGCTTGCGATGACCAAGGCGAGAATGGCCTGGGAAGCGGAGTTGGACGAATACAAAAGAATGGCTGAACAAGAGCTATATAAGAGGTGATGCATCAATGGAAACAATTCCAATCAGTAATATTTTAGTTGGGCACCGACTGAGGCGGATTTGTCCGAAGTCAGTGGAAACGCTGGCTCAGAGCATTGGCGAAATCGGATTGATGAACCCGGTCATGGTAGTCGCCATAGGCGTGAAGGGTGGTCAGCAATACAAGCTGATTGCTGGCAATCACCGCCTGGAGGCGTGCAAGCAACTTGGGATGACCGAGATCGCCGCCAACGTCGTTCCCATTCAGGATGATCTTGACCAGAAGCTGGCAGAGATCGACGAAAACCTTTGCCGGTGCGAACTGAATCACCTGGAGCGGGCAGAGCATCTGGCGGAAAGGAAAGATGTATACGAGAAAAAACATCCAGAGACAGCAAAAGGTAAAACTGGCGCGCGAAAAATGAACCAATATCTTGGCCGCGGTATCAACAAAGGTGAAGACGTAAACGAATTAAATTCGTTTACGTCGGATACTGCCCAAAAGACCGGTGCCACGGAGCGCAGCATTCAGAAGTCAATCCGCCGCGCCAGCAAGATCTCCAAACCAGTCCGGGACCTGATCCGCGATGTGGAGGAGATCGCCGACAACAGTCTGGAACTGGACGCCCTTGCAGGCATGGATGAAGCGCAACAGAAGGCGGCGGTACAGGCAGTTCTGAACGGAAAAGTCGGTAGCGTGAGAGAGTTTGCGCAACAACAAATGGTAAATAACAAAGGTGAAGACGTAAACGAATTAAATTCGTTTACGTCGGATACTGCCCAAGACACGATCAAGAAAGTTGGCGCGACGGGCATGTCTGGTAGCGGGAAACAGACTGAGAACGAACTTGCTTCGTTCTCAGTTGATACCTCCGAAAAAACCGGCACGAAGGGACGCATTTTTCCGGCGTTTGTCACGGAACGCAGCATCCCACCTTCCGTCCCATCTCCGACGTCATCCACCGATCTTTTGGACCAGATCGAGAAATGGAAGCAACGCGCCCTGCAAGCGGAAAATGAGTCCATCAACCTCCAGCATCGACTGGATGATATCGAACTGAATGGAGCCTTCGGCACGATCAGCCGTGGCGTGATTTTTCAAAAGTTGCTCGACGATCTGGAATTCGGCCTGAGCCTCAGCCCGGAAAGCTTCTACCCCCAAACACTGCACAATTTCCGCGAACGTTTTCTGCGCCTGATCACCGCTATCGAGCAGGTGTTGAGCGGAATCAATCAACCAATTCTTTCAAATGGAGAACAACCATGAGTCAACCAATTACCATCAATCAAATGCTGCAGATGTCTCTGGGCGAAGTCGCCAGTTTGCCGGCATTGAGTCTGGTCCTTCTGCAACAGGAGATCGTTGAAATCATGACCCAGATCAAACTTGCCAAGGACATGCTGGACAACGCCATGGTCCGACGGTTCGGCGACCGGGCCGTTTCCATCCGCCAGGAGAGCGGCAAGGATTTCGGCATGATCCGTTTTCAGGATGGCGAAGTGGAAATCGCCATGGACGTGCCGAAGCGCCCCTCCTGGGATCAGGAGAAGTTGGCCGGGATCGTCCGGACCATCCGGGATGCCGGGGACGACCCTGGCCAATATGTAGAAATCAGCTTCGACATCTCTGAACGGAAATATTCCGCCTGGCCGGACAACATCCGCCGGGTGTTTGAACCGGCCCGTATGGTCAAGCCGGGCAAGGCATCCTTCAAGCTCACCGTCCGTGAGCAGGAGGCGGCGTGATGAGTAACAAACTTCCGATCATCACCGCCGACCAGCGCATGGCCGAACGGCGCGGCATCAAGGGGTGCATTTTCGGCAAGTCGGGCATCGGCAAGACCACGCTGCTGTGGAGCCTGGATCCGGAGACCACCCTGTTTTTCGACCTGGAGGCTGGCGACTTGGCTGTCGAAGGGTGGCCCGGAGACACCCTGCGCCCCCGCACCTGGGATGAAATCAGGGATTTTTCCGTTTTCATCGGTGGTCCCAACCCGGCCCTGCGCAACGACCAGTATTTCAGCCAGGCCCATTACAACGCCGTCTGCCAGCAGTTCGGTGATCCGGCGGCGCTGAACAAATATCAGACGATTTTCATCGATTCGATCACCGTGGCCGGGCGACTCTGTTTCCACTGGTGCAAGGGTCAGCCGCAAGCGTTTAGCGATAAAACTGGGAAGCCGGATCTGCGCGGAGCTTACGGTTTGCACGGCCAGGAGATGATCAACTGGTTGGTTCACCTTCAGCACACCAGGAACAAGAATATCTGGTTCGTGGGCATCCTCGACGAGAAAACCGACGACTTCAACCGCCGCTTCTTCGCCCCACAAATCGAAGGTGCCAAGACCGGCCTGGAACTGCCCGGCATCGTTGACCAAGTCATTACCATGACGGAACTTCCTGACGAAAACGGAAAACTGTACCGCGCCTTCGTCTGCCAAACCATGAACCCCTGGGGTCTGCCCGCTAAAGACCGCTCCGGTCGCCTGGCCATGGTGGAGGAACCCCACCTGGGCCGCCTCATGGCCAAGATCAGCGGTCCGGTGCGCCCCATCCATGAACGCCTTGAATACGGTCAACCGGCTCCCGCCGAGACCACCACCACTGCTTCCAACTGACGATACCAGGAGATTACACCATGAATATGAACACTGCTTGGCAGGATTACAACGACGCCGACACCCAGAACAATTTCGACCTGATTCCCAAGGGGACCATCGCACCAGTGCGCATGACCATCAAGCCCGGTGGCCTCGACGATCCCAACCAGGGATGGACCGGAGGCTACGCCACCCTCGCCAATAGAAGCGTCGCGGTCTACCTCAACTGCGAGTTCGTCATCACCGCCGGGGAATACGCCAAGCGCAAGGTCTGGAGCCTGATTGGCCTTCGCAGCCCCAAGGGGCCGGATTGGGGCAACATGGGCCGTACCTTCATCCGCGCCATACTCAATTCCGCCCGGGGCCTGTCGGACAAGGACACCTCTCCCCGCGCCCTGGAAGCCCGTCGCATCCGTGGGTTCGTCGATCTGGATGGCATTGAGTTCCTGGCCAAGATTGACGTGGAAGAAGATGCCAACGGCAATCCGAAGAATGTGATCAAAGTTGCTGTCACCCCGGACATGAAGGAATACCAAGGGTTCCAGCCTTCTTCCACACCGGTGACCGCTACCACCACCCAGCAGGTTCCCGCCAGCCAGGGCGGGTGGCAACAGCCTCCTCAGCAACAGCAACCGGCCCAGCAGGGATGGCAACCGTCTCCGCAGAAACCGCCGCAGCAACAGCAACCGGCCCCAGCCCAGGGTATGCCGTCTCGTCCCCTTTGGGCGCAGTGATGATGAAACGGATCTCATGCCCTGTGTGCGAGGGCAAAGGATGTATCTCGTGCGCAGGGCATGGACGTATCTCGGTCGATTATGAATGTGAAGATTGTCGCGGGGCAGGTTGGGTTCGCATGCGCCTGGACCTGCCGCCATACCAATTCGGGTCGCGCACCCTGTGCAACTGTTATCGACCGCTGCGCGGAGCGGCCAAAAAAGCAAAGAGGTCATGAAATGCTGTTGAGACCCAGACAGGAACAGTTCGTGGAGCGGTCGGTGGCGGCCCTCCGCGAACACGGTAATACTCTGGCAGTTGCATTTACCGGATTTGGAAAAACTATAGCGCTTTCCGCCGTGGTGGGCCGCATGCTGACAGGCAGTGAAGGCAAGGCATGTATTCTGGCCCACCGTGATGAGTTGACCCGGCAGAACCTGACCAAGTTCAGCCGGGTCAATCCCGGTCTTTCCACCTCCGTGGTAGATGCGGAATCCAAGTCCTGGCGGGGACGGGCCACCTTCGCCATGGTGCCCACCCTGGCGCGGCAACGCAATCTGGACGCCATGCCGGATCTGGATCTGCTGGTGATCGACGAGGCGCACCATGCCACCGCCGACAGCTACCGGCGCATCATCGACGTCGCCCGGAACCGCAATCCGGATTGCCGCCTCTACGGAGTTACAGCCACGCCCCACCGGGGCGACAAAAAGTCGTTGCGTCCCGTCTTCTCCAACATAGCGGATCATGTCCGGCTGGGCGAGTTGATCCAGTCCGGGCATCTGGTCAAACCGCGCACCTTCGTTGTTGACGTCGGCACCCAGGAGGCATTGAAGAGCGTCAAGAAGACAGTGGACGACTTCGATATGGCCGAAGTCAGCAAGATCATGAACAAAGCCCCGATCACCGAGGCGGTCATCCGTCATTGGCGGGAAAAGGCCGGTGACCGTAAAACGGTAGTCTTTTGCTCCACCGTGGACCATGCCCGGAATGTCACCGACGCCTACAACGCCGCTGGCATCGAGGCGGTGCTGATCCATGGCGACCTCGCCGACGGCGAACGCAAGGCCGCCCTGGCCCGGTTCGAAAAAGGTTCCGCCATGGTGGTGGTCAACGTGGCCGTCCTCACCGAAGGGTGGGACTACCAACCCACCTCGTGCGTGGTGCTGCTCCGGCCCAGCTCCTACAAATCCACCCTCATCCAGATGGTGGGCCGGGGCCTGCGCACCGTCGATCCCAATGAGTTTCCCGGGGTAGTCAAGATCGATTGCATTGTTTTGGATTTTGGGACTTCCAGCCTGTTGCATGGCTCCCTGGAGCAGGACGCCAATCTGAATGGCAAGACGTTCATCGGAAAGGCTCCCACCAAGCAATGCCCGAAGTGCCAGGCCATCGTTCCCCTGGCAACCATGGAATGTCCGCTATGCGGCCATGTCTGGGAATTGGAAAACGACATCGAAGACGACGCCGAACCCTTGGCCGAGTTCATCATGTCGGAAATCGACCTGCTCAATCGCTCCAGTTTTTTGTGGGTCGATCTCTTTGGCGACGACGCGGCGCTGATGGCCAATGGATTCACCGCCTGGGGCGGGGTCTTTTGCCTCAACGGGCGCTGGCATGCGGTAGGTGGCGCAAAGGGAGTCCCGGCCCGGTTGCTCTCCGTCGGTGAACGTATGGTGTGCCTGGCTGCCGCCGACGACTGGCTCAATGAACACGAAAGTGAAGACGGCGCTCATAAAACCAAGCGTTGGCTGCGGGATCCGCCCACCGAGAAACAGCTCCAATACCTTCCTGCGGAATACCGCCACGACCACGGACTGAATCGATACCAGGCATCGGCTTTACTGACGTTTAAATTCAATAAGAAAATCATTCATGATCTGGTGTTTAGAACGGGAACACAACATCTGGAACAGGTCGCGTAACTCCAAGCAAATGGCGTGGCTGGGCTAGGCGCAGCCTGGCACGGCACGGCACGGCACGGTTCGGCATGGCATGGCGTCGCAGGGCAAGGCACGGCAAGGCGCGGCAAGGCACGGTTTTCAATAAGGCTATTACGTTCATGAACATCGTTTGGACCAGACAGCGTACCAACTGGCACGACCATCATCTGGGGTGGATCTCCTTGCCACCGGGGGTGCGTTGCCACCGGGTCTGGTTGGAAGACTTGCTCCCCAGGGAGCGAGTCATCTTCGAGACCCTGCTCAAACGTCATCCTGGGCACCTCATCGTGCGCCTGGTGGGACGACACCGGGTTCTTTCGAGAAATCTACTGTTGGAGGTTCGCAACATGATGAATGCAACTGACCTTGAGAAGGAGGCGATGACCACCGCATTGCGCCCGTTGGGTGAATTCATCGCCAGCATCGGCATGCATCGCCCCCTGGCGGATTACAGCAAGGAAGAAGTGCTGAATATGATTAAAGTAGTTATCTCCAGCTACCAGGACTACTTCCAAAAGCACAACGACGACATTCCATTCTGAAGGCGATGGAAATGCAATCTGGAGCAAGCACAATGATTCAGGTAGCTGCATTGTACGTCGAGACCAATGGCTCGTATTCAGGTCTTTCCAACGTTGATCTGTGGGATGAAGATCGGGACGCCAGGCTTTATAACGGCCCGTACCCGGTAGTAGCGCATCCACCATGTCAACGTTGGGGACGGTATTGGCACGGATCGCCAGCGAAACCGCATCAGTACTGCCAGGGAGACGACAACGGCTGTTTCGCTGCGGCGCTGCATGCGGTGCGAATATATGGCGGGGTTTTAGAACATCCCGCTGACAGCCATGCTTGGCGATGGTTTGGTCTGAATCATCCACATCGGAAAGGTGGGTGGATCAGTGCTGACAAGGTAGGTGGCCTGACCTGCTGTGTCTGGCAGGGACACTATGGTCATTTCGCAGGAAAACCTACTTGGCTTTATACCCATGGGATCAATCCTCAGGATCTGATTTGGGGGCCGACGGAGCAGCGGATACATCCGGAAGCATTGAAGAAATACGGATATGAAAAAGCACGCAGGATTGGGATGATGGCGATGGTTGGGGGTAGGGACAAAACACGGATACGCAATTCCACACCCCCTACGTTTCGAGATTTGTTGATTGGAATGGCAAGAACCGTCTCCGTGAGAACCAAACAATGATCGATTTCAATCATTGCGCTGCCTTCGGTGAGATCGTCACCGGTTTGATCGATACCGCACTGGTCGCCGAGGAAGCCGCCAGTCCACCCCGGCAATATCTGGGTGGCTCCCGGCTGGGCGTCGCCTGTGAACGAGCGTTGCAGTTTGAATACGCCGGTGCCCCCAGAGATCCGGGCCGGGGGTTCGATGGCAAGATCCTGCGAATCTTCGCCGCCGGGCATCTCTTCGAGGAACTGGCCATCCGTTGGTTGCGGGCCGCCGGATTCAACCTCGCTGTCCGAAAAAAGGACGGCGGCCAATTCGGCTTTTCGGTGGCCAAGGGGCGCATCCAGGGTCATGTGGATGGCATCCTGACCGGTGGCCCACTCGATGTCCCCATGGGCTATCCCGCTCTGTGGGAATGCAAATCACTCAACGACAAATCCTGGAAGGATACCGTCAAGCGTGGGGTGGCCATTTCTAAACCGGTCTACGCCTCCCAGATCGCCACCTATCAAGCCTATATGGAGACCGCTGTTCCTGGCATTACCGCCAACCCGGCTCTGTTCACCGCCATCAACAAAAACACCGCCGAGTTGCATTTTGAACTGGTCCCCTTCGACGCTGCCCTGGCCCAACGCATGACCGACCGGGCGGTGCGTGTCCTCCAGGCTACCGAGGCTGGTGAATTGTTGCCGCGCATCACCCGCGATCCCAGCCATTTCGAATGCCGCTTCTGCGACTGGCAGGACCGCTGTTGGAGGCTGACATGCTGACGACCATTTCAGTTCGGAAGGGCATGGAGTTTGATCCCCATCGCCCGGATCACCTTCATGACGGTATCGAAACGTGGTTTCGCCCCTGGGGCGAAGACTTTGTAGAGACTTTCCCGGCCAAGCCCGGTGTTCTTGGCCAGTTGGGTCATGCCTCGTGCCTTGGCGATGTGGCCGAGTGCCGCAAGCAGCTCCTCCGTGTCGCCATCCGCCATGACCTGGGAGACGTATTCGGCAATCATCTCATCACTGTCCAGATATTGGGCGGGATCGAATGGTGTATATCCATCGGGATTCATTGTTCAAACCTCCTTGGCCATGGTTTGAGCCAGAACGATATCTCGCCTTTGGGTGGATTTGTCGCCACCGCAAAGCAAGATGATTACGGTGCCACCACGCCGGACAAAATACAGTCGATACCCGGGGCCATAGTCAACCCGCATTTCGAAGACACCCCCGTCAACCGGTCTCACGTCACCAAGGTTGCCCCTTTCAGCCCTGATCAACCGACGAAGAATCGCCGTCCTACCCCGAAGATCCTTCAAAGAGGAGAGCCACATACTAAATGTTGGAGATTGGATGATCGCGTTCATGGGGTGAATTGTATCTATGTAGATACGAAAACGCAAGAGGCGGCAGGCCGCTTGGGAGAAGTGGCATGTTGACGCCTCGGCTGGACTTCAACAACACCCAACCCCAACCGGAGAATCTGACGAATTCCGTCGATTTGACCCCTGATCCGAAGGCCATTGCCGCCTACTTCGATCTGGTCTTCGGCTATTGCGACGGCATGATTTCCCTGCGAGGGCTGACTGATCCCGGCCAGGGACTGGCCAACCATCCCCACCACGTCTGGATTGAGGCGGATCAGCAGGTTGCGGCCAAAGCCCTTACCTTCGCCCAATGGGCCGCCAACAACGGCTCTGCCTTCTACGTCATTCCCGGCACAGTGGCGCAACGTGGACAGGCAAAGGCCAGCGATGTGGTGCAACTCCAGACTGTCCTGGTGGACTTGGACGCCGGAGATGTGGAAGCCAAACTTGAGCACCTTTCCAACTATCTGGGAGAACCCACTGCCGTCGTTGAATCCGGCGGCATCACGCCGGAGGGACAAAGCAAGCTGCACGTCTACTGGAAACTGTCGGAACCCGCAGAGAAGGAGGACATCACCCTGGTTTGCCGCCTGCGCCACGAAATTGCCCTCAAGGTGGCTGGCGATCCCCACTTTCGCTCTGCGCATCAGCCCATTCGGGTCGCCGGGTCGGTTTATCACAAGCACGGCCACAAACGGTTGGTGGTCTTCCGTACTTTCACTCCACAGAAATTCCACCTTCCATTTTTGGCGGAAGCGATAGGCGACATGCCTTCCATGGAAGGGATCGACGTCTCCAAACTGGACTTCAATACCGCGTCCATGGCCAAACCGTCCGTGGCCTCCATTCTCACCACCCCGGTACGGGACGAAGCCCAGGATGCCTGGACCCGCTTCGATGGAGCATCCGCCGCTATCGGCCACTACATCCGCATGGCCCATGAAGGCCGCATGAAACGTGACGATGCCTGGGAAGCCATCCGCCAATACAACGCCGCCATGCTGCGACCACCATGGTCGGAGAAGCGGCTGGCTAACGAGTCGGAGAAATTGTGGAAAAAACACTGCGAAAATAATGGTCCAGCGATTGGTGCGCAACGAGGTGATCATGATTGGCCGGAGCCACTTCCCCTTTCCAATACCATGGAAACGCCACAGCCTTATCCCCTCGATGCTTTGCCAGAAGTGTTGCGAAATGCTGCCCGTGAGGTGGCCCGTTTCGTCAAGGTTCCCGTCGCTTCTCCGGCAGTGATTGGGCTGTCGGTGGCAGCCCTCGCCATCGGCAAGAAGGCCCGTATCCAGGAACGGCCTGGGCTTTATCACCATTCTGCCCTGTTCCTCGCCCTGATCGCGGCCAGCGGCGAGCGCAAAAGCCCGCCATTCAAACTTATGACTTTGCCTCTGGAACACTGGATCGAGGGAGAACTGGATGATTATCACCGACGCGTCGCCGAGGCCTCCACTACCAATCAAGTGCTGGACGCCCTGATTGCCTCCCTGAAAAAACAGGCAACCAGTGCAAAATATTCGGAGCAAGCGCAACAAGAATTCGTTCGCAGAATGGCCGAAGAGGAGTGCAAAAGGATTCCAGTGCCGCCTCACCCCCGCATGTTTACTTCCGACGCCACCGAGGAACGACTGTTCCAACGCATGCATCTCCGGGGTGGAGAATACGCCGTCCTATCCGGCGAGGGACGCCCCGTCTTCGATGCCATCATGGGCAAATATTCGGGCAAGGATCGCACCGGTGATGCCATCTATCTCACTGGAATTTCAGGAGACACCATCACACGCGACCGGGTGGGCAACGAAAACGGTCCCGAGGATCGCATGATCGTGAATCCCTGCCTCAACGTTTGCGTCATGGTCCAACCGGACAAGTATTTGGAAGCGGCTCGCCATCCGACCCTGCGGGAATCAGGGGCATTGGCCCGTATTTGGCCGGTTTGGCTTCCTTCCTTGGTGGGGACCCGCATGGAGGAGGTCAACGAACCCGGTCTCAACGAGTTTCTCCTGCAACCCTACGAGGAGACCATCCAGGGGCTTCTCAACGCAAGGGTTACGGAAGAAAAGGACAAATCCGCCTGCCATCTGGTCAGGCTCTCCCCAGAGGCACGGGAATCCCGACGGCAATGGCATAACGCCGTGGAACTGCAAATGGCAGAAGGGCGCGATCTGGAAGACGTGCGGGACATCGCCAGCAAGGCGGTCTCGGCCACGGTCAAGGCGGCGTTGGTGCTGCACCTCCTGGAACGCCCAGGTCTGCTTATGGAGGAAGAATCGGAACTGGATCTGTCCACCTGGGAGCGGGCCAAATTGCTCGGAGAATACCACTTGGCAGAGGCGATACGGGTGCAGCGTCTAGCCGGGGATGCGCTTGAATCCGCAGCCCTGAGAGTGGCCCGATGGGCTATGGAGTCTGGAACAATGGAGTTTTCGGTCAGAACCCTATGCAAATTTGGACCACGGCCAAGGATGCAAACGAAGGAAGCAGAGTCGATCATGGGATTCATGATCGAAATGAACTGGGCGAGGAAGCTACCACCAAGTCCAGGAGAACGAGCCATCCGATTTGGCATCAATCCCAAGTGCCGCCATGCCGCCAGTGCCGCCAGGGTAGAGGTGGAAAGTGAAAAATAGGTTTTTGGTAAAAAAGGGTGGCGGCATGGCGGCACTGGCGGCAGATGGCGGCATTGGCGGCAAATAGGAGACAGATACTGTTTTTAATAATTTGATGATGTCTACACCCTCCTATAGGAGGATAAATACGAATAAAAATTGTGTGTAATTGTCTGCATGAATCTAATCAGGATCAGGAGAAAAACGAGATGAAAGAAATAATCACCCTACCACAAGCCAGAACTCAGGCATGTGAAGGACTCCCAGTCGGTTCCGCCCCTATGTGGAACATGAAACATCGGGAGACCTATGAGCAGCGGTTAATGGAGATTCTTGATCACGGTAAACGCCCATTCAGCTATGGAGAGTGGATATTTGATCCCGAAACTTTGGTGCTACGCCATAGACAAAGCGACTACGAATTGGATCTTGAACGGGCAACAACAGCAGCACAACTCCTTGATTGGATTCTTCAAATATCCAAAAAACCAGGAATGCAACTGGAACAAATGCTGACCTTGTTGAGAGCGGTAGCAAATGTTCGAAATGTAGGATCGTTACAAGGAGCATTCTGTCCATACGGTCGAACTATGCCTCCGGTTAAATGGTGACATCATGGCAAGCAAAAAAAATAAATGCGGACAGTGGTGATGTTCTTGGCGGGACCCCACCACCGTCCTAACCACATCAACCATCAGGAGGATTGAACATGGCTGTTGAGAATTTGCCCTACGAGGACGCAATCAGGAAAGGGATGATCCTTGCCCTGGATCTGGGCAGCAAGACCGGATGGGCATTGGGAGCGCCGGGCGGCAGGCCCATCATGAGCGGGACAGATGAGTTCCGCCTCGGTCGCTTCGAGGGCGGCGGCATGGTTTTTCTGCGTTTCACCCGCTGGCTGGATGAGGTCAGAAATCTCACAGTTCCCGCCGGTGGACTGAAGGCGGTCTGCTTCGAAGAGGTGCGAAGGCATATTGGAACCACCGCTGCCCACGTCTATGGCGGCTTCCTTGCCCACCTCACCGCATGGGCCGAGGCAAATCAGATCCCGTATCAAGGCGTGCCGGTCGGAACCATCAAACGCCACGCTACCGGCAAGGGCAACGCCAACAAGGCCGCCATGATCGCCGCAATGAAAGCCAAGGGACACCGTCCCGGCGATGACAACGAAGCCGATGCCCTCGCTCTGCTGCATTGGGCGCTGGCCCAGGAGGTGGTGTGATGTTTGACGGACCTCGTCCACCGCGTTCCTGTCTGGCCCGGTTGCAGGCAACCCGACGCGATCCCGAACGGGAGCGATGTAACGGCTGGCGTAACCACGGCATCCTGGTGGTGTCAGAAAACGATCCACGGCTGGGTTGGCCCGAACGGGAGATGATCAGGCATCTGGCCGAAAAACTGTTTGGCAATCGCAAGGGAAAGGAGGCATGCCGTGGTTGAATCGAAATGGACCCCAAAGCTGGTGGCCGACCGTCTGGAAGAAGCTGCCAGCACCCTGCGCCGTCTCCCGGTGACCGGGATGAAACCCAGAGAACATGGCAACTCCTGGCCCACGGTGATCCACGACGCCATGGAAGCCTACGGCTGGAACGATGCCGAACTCCGTCCGGGACCGCCTCCGGCGGATGCCATCACCCGCATGGACGAATGTCTGGAGTGGTTGCGGTGGGTTGCTCCCGAGGAAATCCGGCTGGTCTGGCTGCGTGCGGAACGGATGCCTTGGAAGGAGATCATGCGTCGGTTCGGAGTTTGTCGGACCACGGTCTGGTCCAGGTGGATGGCGGCTTTGCTCCAGATCGCCACGCACCTCAACGCTGGTTCTGGGAAAAAGATGTTTAAACACGGTGTTTAAACATCTTCACGCTGAACATCCGAGACAGAATTTGCTATGATCCTGACTATGATCGCGGAATCGCGCGCACGGCGACGCCGGCCTCTCTGATCACCGCCCAAACCCGCCCGGAACACTCTGTGGCGGGTTTTGCTTTTTGGGAGACCATTTCAGAGTTTGGCAACATGAACCCGCTTGGGGAGATACCAACGTGAAACACGGATTGGCCGTCAGTCGAATCAAAGGTGTTCGTATGGTCTGTCGCAAATGTCAGGCTGAATGGCTATTGCCCCTGGACGCAGTTTCCCTGCCGCCACGCTGCTTCAATTGCCAGGCAACCGTTCCGATCGAACCCCTCCAGGACGCACTCCGTGGAATCGCCCGCTTGAAAAACGCCGTGGTCAGCGGCAGTAGCACGTTTGAATTCGACGCCGTAGTCGAGAAAACGTAATCAACCGGCAAACGCCAATGTTCACCGTCACCGCCAACGAGGCCGCCATCAACCGCGCCTTCGACACCCTGGAAAAGCAATTGCGTTTCGCTGCCGCCCAGGCCCTCACCCACACGGCCCAGGACGCTCAGGTAGAAGTAAAGCGGCAGCTTCCCGAACGCTTCACCATCCGCACCAACTGGTTGGCCAAGGGCATCCGCATCCGTCCGGCCAGCAAGAGTACCTTGTCGGCATCGGTGTTGGTGAAGGACGCCTTCATGGCCCTGCAGGAAACCGGTGGTGACAAGACCTCCACTTCCGGTAGCGCCCTGGGCGTGCCGGTGGGGGCACGGCCCACGCCGCAGAGCATCATCCGCCCATCGAATTTTCCCGGTGCGATGGCATCGAGGAAAGGATACTTCATCGGCGTTCCGCGTGGATGGAATGTCAGTGTGGCCTACACTGCAACCGGGAGATCACGGAAAAACTTTTGGAGAAGCCAAGAGGTGAAACCGGGTGTCTGGCAGCGGCTGGGATACAAAGGTCGTAGCGGACTGAAATTGATGTACGTCTTTGAAGAAAAGGTGCGGCTCAAACCCAGGTTCGGTTTTCGCGCGACGGTACGCAAGGTGGCGGCGGAACGCTTCCCCCATCGATTTGCCGAGGCGTTGAAAAAGGCCCTGGCGACGGCACGGTAGCGGAAATGCAAAACCGCCCCGTTTCCGAGGCGGTCGTTGGGGGTTGGCTATTGAGCAAAGTAGGTGGTGAATGAACCGGGTGATCCTTGTTGGTTTGGTCCAACCACCCTCAACTTGTTGGTGGTGATCACCAGCCCCAGTTTCTTTTTGGCGATGGAGAGGAAGCCCCTGATGGTGTGTCCTTTATGCCGACATCGGCATAAAGGACATTATGCCGACGTCCGGATTATGCCGAACTGCGTTGGCAAACCATTATCCGGGGCGGTGCTCGCTGCGATGGCATCGGCATAATCAGAGAGCCTCGAGGAAGGCGAGCAGTTTATCGGTCGGTCGGAAACGGCCGGGTTTTGTTTCTATCGGAGCCGTCTTTTCCAAAGCGCGTTCCTTGATCTCCAGATCCGCGTGCAGGTAGATTTGGGTTGTCTCGATCTGTTCGTGGCCGAGCCAGAGCGCGATCACCGAAGTGTCGATGCCGGCCCGCAGCAGGCGCATGGCTGCGGAGTGCCTCAGTACATGCATGGTCACCCGCTTGTGTGCCAAGGATAGACAAACGGTCGTTGCGACCTCGACATATCCGGCCAGTCGGCGTTCGAGCGCGTCGCGGCTGAGGGCGCGTCCAATCCGTGTTGGGAACACCGGGTCCGCAGGCAGACCTGCGCGCTCGGCCAGCCAGGACCGCAGGAGCGCGACGGTGCCCGAGGTGAGCGGCGTGATCCGCTGCTTTCTCCCCTTGCCATTGCAACTGACATGCGCGCCAAGTCCGAGATGGACGTCGGCACAGCTCAGCCCGATCAGTTCAGAGGCCCGAAGCCCGGTCTGGACGGCGAGTCCGAACAGCGCCGTGTCGCGCCGCCCAGTCCATGTCGCCCGATCCGGCGCGCCCAGCAGGGTTTCGATTTCCACCTCGGTCAGGTAGGTCACAAGCCGTCGCTCAAAGCGTTTCGGTGGAATGGCGAGAACGCGTTCGATGGTGGCAGCATGTTCAGGATGGCGAAGTGCTGCGTAACGGAACAGGGAGTGGATCGCGGCAAGTCGTGCGTTGCGCGTGCGCACGCTATTCTTCCTATGGCTCTCCAGATGGTCGAGGAAGGCACCGATCAGAGGCGCGTCGAGATCGTTGATATCGAGTCGGCTTGGCGTCTTGCCGCGTTGCTCCGAAGCGAAAACCAAGAGCAACCGCAGTGTGTCGCGATAGGCACCCACCGTGTTCGGGCTGACCTGCCGTTGGCGGATAAGGCGATCGGAAAAGAACGCCTGTAGGGTCGTGGTGAGCGCACTCATGCATCACCTCGCAGGTGGCGCTCGAGCCGAACGCAGGCCAACTCCATCAGTTCCGGCGCGGACGAAAGGTACCAGTAGGTGTCGCCGGGATCGGCATGACCGAGATACGTGGACAGGATCGCAAGGCGGGAACCAGGGGCGCTTGTCCTGTAGTCATCGGCGATGGTGCTGACGGCGAAGCTGTGCCGAAGATCGTGGATCCGGGGCCGGCAGGTCGCCGAGCGCGGGGCAATGCCACAGTGATGCAAAAGTTTGCTGAAAATCGGCTGCACGACAGTGTAACGCAATCGCTTTCCAGCCGAGTTGGACAGCAAGACCTTCACGGTCTCCTCACCGGGGCGATCGTCCCGGCGCAGGTATGTATCCAAGGCCGCGACTGTTGTTGGATGCAGCGGCAATTCGCGGGACTTGCCGAATTTGCCGTTGCGGACCGTGAGGATGCCACCCGCCGCATCGAAGTCGTTGCAGTCGAGGCCGATTGCCTCGCCAATGCGCATGCCGGTTGTCGCCAGGAGGCCGATCAGCATCCGGTATGTCGCCTGCACATGTGATCCGCGCAGGTAGCTCGTGGCCCGCATCAGATCCGCGATCTCCTGCGGCGTGTAGAGATACGGCGTCGCGCGACGCCCTCTCGCCGGTAGAAGATCATCGGGCGGCACCTCGGTCATCGGGTCGAGTGCGCGGAGGTGCCGGGCGAAGAGGCGAACATCGGCCAGACGTCTGGAGTACCATG
The DNA here is from genome assembly GCA_015228815.1 of Magnetococcales bacterium. Taxonomy (NCBI): domain Bacteria; kingdom Pseudomonadati; phylum Pseudomonadota; class Magnetococcia; order Magnetococcales; species Magnetococcales bacterium. Next base: position 69,383 of record JADGCV010000010.1, read on the forward strand.
TCGCGGCGGCGCCTACGGGTAGGATCGCCCAGGCCAGCGCCGTCTCGGTCCGGATATGAGCCTCGCCACGATCTTCGGCGAAGGCGATGAACTGGCCGACAAGCCGCTCAGCTTTGTCCATCTTGTAGCCGAGGGCGCGCCGCATGGTCAGATAATCGGTAAGGGCCTGACGAAGTGGGCTCATTGTTCGTCCTCCGGCCAGGGGCGCGCGATCAGGCGCAAGCTGTCCCGGTCGACCTTGGCGTAGATCGCTGTGGTTTCTACTCGGCGATGACGCAGCAGTTGGCCGATCTCCGGCAAGGATGCGCCGGCGCGTAAAAGCTCGGTTGCCGCAGTATGGCGCAGGCGATGCGCATGGACGCGCCCAAGACCCGCCCGCCGGGCGGCGTCCGCCACGATGGTGCTCACACGAGTCGCGCCAAGCGCGTGATGTGGTGCGAAGTGCCGGACGAACACGGTTCGGCCCAGGGCGTCCGTAGGCCGGGCGCTTGCCAGATACTCTGCCAGTTTGAGACCGACATCAGGCGGCAATGGCATCCGTTCATGACAATTGCCCTTGCCGCCCACAATGATCGTGCCAGCGCGCCAGTCGATATCGTCGAGCCTGAGCCCGGCAACCTCGCCGCGCCGCAGACCGAGGCGTACCAACAGGGTCAGTATCGCCAGGTCGCGGCAACCGACGGGCGTGTGGGCATCACATGCGGCAAGAAGGCTCCGCACCTGATCGGGTTCGAGCCCCTTGGGCAGCCCGGCCAGTCGGCGGCGCGCAACCGTCGGCACGGCAGAGACGAGCGATCGTTCCGTGACGCCATCGAGATGCAGAAATCCGAGGAACGAGCGCAGCGCCGTGACCGTCAGCTTTGCCACACCGCTGTTCAGACGCGGGCACCAGGCCATCACGAAGGATGTGATATCAGCCGGGGTCAGGCTCCCGAGTTGGAGACCATTGGCAGACATCCTTCGGTCCAGAAACGGGCGCAGGCAATTAATGTATCCAATGGCCGTCACCGGGACCAAGCCACGTTCCGTGGCCAGGAAGCGCTGGTACCGGTTCAGAATTCTTCCGGCAGGTCCGTCCTCCCCGGGGGGGTCGACTACAGGCGAGATCCCCAGCTCGCGAAGATAGCCGAGAATGGGTTCCAGTCCCTTGCGGGTCTTGGGTTTGGCGGCACCGGCAGAACGGCGATCCGACAGAAAACGATCAATCTGCGCCATGGACAAATCGCTTGCGGTGAGCTGCCGCATCTGCAGCCAGTCGCTCAAATCGCGCAGTAGCCACCGTTGTTGTAAAATCGTTCCGGGCGCATATCCTTGCCGCCGCAAATTTTCCGCAAAGCCCTCCGAAAGGGCCGCAAGCGGAGCGCTACTCGGTGTCTTGCTGGGGTCAATCAACATTGAAGTCTCCTCGTTTCGAAGTGAAAGAGGAGATATTACCAGTTCTCGGCCCTATGGATTATGCCGACCAATGGGCAACAGATTTGAGGTTATTCAGAAGCATACAGACCTACATCGGCATAATCCAGGCATCGGCATAATGACCTTGCCATCCCGTTGCTGCGGCGATCTGGGCGGCGGTCGCTCCTTCCGGGCGTTTCAGCATCTCAATGACCTTCGCCTTCTTGGTGTTGTCCCTGGCCTTCGGTGTCTTGGCGATGGCCTGTTCGGCAGTGGCGACCTCTGCCTCGACGTCGTTGTTGGTTTCAAGCGTTGTGGCCGCTGGCGGTTCGTTGGCCTGAACCTGCCAGTCCCAGACCATCCCCTGTTGGGCTGCAACAATTTCGGCATCCTCTTTGGCCTGTCGCTCTGCCTCGCTGCGGTTCAGGTATTGACCTCGTGCCGATTTGAAGTCTGGATCCAGCACCATCAAGGTGTGCATCGGTATCTTGTCGTCTTCGGTGATGAGTCCTTTGGCCCGGAGGGATGTAAGGACCTTGTTCACTGCGCCACCCTTGATGTGATCTGGCATCGGGTGGATCGACCCATCTTCGCGGGTGGTTGCGGCCATAAGGATCATCTCTTGGGTTTTTGTCAGCTGGCTCATGGTCTTCGCTCCTGAAGAGTTTTTGTTTTCGATGGCCCCATGAAGCTATCGTTTGCGTCACATAATCAAGCGCAAAATTGTTTTGATTTGATGATTTTTAATATCATAAACCTTACCATGATCGGCACGAACCGGATGGGACGGTTGTTATGGAGCGAGGGATAAATTACAAGAGAAGAGTAAAACAAGTAAAAGAGTTAAAAAATCCCTTGACAAAGGCGTTTGAGTACGGTTTTCACCCAAATTCGGTCACCGAAAAGAGGAACGAAATGCTCTATAACAACCGAGTATTCCAATGGTTATTCGTGAATTTTTCAATAATATCATTATTTTGGGTCCTTCCTGGCCATGGACCCGATGGGTGCCGCGCGACCCCGGCATTTCGCTAGCGCCAGACGATTTCACAAGGTTGACAAATCCCGGTTGACACGGTTGACAAATCAGGACCAGAAGCCTGTTGTGAATGCATTTTTTTGTCAACCAAACCTTGTCAACCAGACCCGGTTGCCAGCCGGATTTGTCAACCAACACCTGTCAACCGGACTGGTTGACAAAACCCTTTCCCTGGAAGCAAACCATGCCACTGCAAATTGAAAACTGGCCCCTGGACCGGTTGACACCCTACGCGCGAAATCCCAGGCGCAACGATGAGGTGGTGGACCGCATGGTGGGGGCCATCCGGGAGTTCGGCTTTCGTATTCCCATCGTTGCCAAAAGCGATGGACTGGTAGTGGATGGCCATCTGCGCCTCAAGGCGGCCCGGCGACTGGGAATGGTGGAGGTGCCGGTGGTGTTGGCCGACGACCTCACGGAGGCCCAGATCAAGGCCTTCCGGTTGCTGGCCAATCAATCCGCCAACTGGGCGCAGTGGGATGAGGATCTGCTCAAGGTTGAGCTGGAAGAGCTGCGCGCCCTGGATTTTAATCTGGAGATGACCGGGTTTGACCTCTCCGAAATCGACCGCATGCTGGAAAGGGAGGGTGGCGAGGAAGGCGGAGGCGGTTCCTGCGGCACCGAGATCATCCCGGAACCACCGGCTACCCCGGTTACCCGGGCGGGGGATCTGTGGATCCTGGGGGATCATCGTCTTCTCTGCGGCAGCAGTCTGGTGGCGGAGGATGTCATTCGCCTGATGAACGGCGAACGGGCGGTTTTATTTGCGACCGACCCGCCTTATCTGGTGGACTACAACGGCACCAATCATCCTCCCAACAGTGCCCGCAAGGCCAAAACCGCCCGGGGTGACACGGGTGGCACCAACGGCAACAAGGATTGGTCCGCCACCTACGGGGTCACATGGGACGACTCTTCCCAGGGGCCGGAACTCTACGAGGGATTCATCAGGAATGCCATCGACCATGCCATCGATCCCCATTCGGCCTGGTACTGTTGGCATGCGTCCAAACGCCAGGCCATGTTGGAATCCATCTGGGAGAAGTACGGAGCCTTCGTTCACCAGCAACTGATCTGGTCCAAGACCCGTGCGGTCATGACCCGGACCCATTATCTTTGGGGGCACGAGCCGTGTTTCTTTGGCTGGATCAAGGGCAACAAACCGCCCCGGGTAAGCGAAGAATATCTCTCCACCGTCTGGCACATGGCTGGCCTGGAGGGTGACGATCGTCCGGAACACCCGACGCCCAAGCCCCTGGACTGCTTCGCCATTCCCATGAAGCAGCATGTCCAGCCGGGCGGTCTTTGCTACGAACCCTTTTCCGGTTCCGGCTCGCAGATCATGGCCGGCGAAAAGACTGGACGGCGCGTATTCGCCATGGAGATCAGCCCGGTCTATGTGGATGTGGCGGTGAAACGATTCATTCAGACCACCGGGCGGATCGTCTACCTGGACGGCTCCGGGGGGAAAACGTTCGAGGATGCAGCGGCGGAACGGGGAATTGATTTGAATTCCTGAAGATCCAGCCTTTCCAGACAGGCCATGGGGACGTAAAGTACCGGGATTCGTTGCCCATTTTCTTCCAGCGCAGACGGTGTTCCCATGAGTTCCCTGACCAAAGCCGAGATCGTCGAGACCCTCTACCGCAACCTTGGTGCGGGCTGGACACGGCCCCAGGCGCAGGACCTGGTGGAATCGGTTCTTGAAATGATCCGGTCATCGCTGGAACGAGGGGAAACGGTCAAACTGCCCGGTTTTGGCAACTTTTCCGTCCGAAAGAAACGCGCCCGGGCGGGCCGTAATCCCAAAAGCGGCGAGGAGGTGGAAATCTCCGCCAGGAAGGTGGTGAGTTTCAAACCCAGTTCCATGCTGAAAGACAGGGTGAGTGGCCAGCCCTCCCAAAGGGCCGCAGAAATACCCGGACAATGCCGGGTGATTTCCGAGAAAGCTTCGATGTGACCGCTACGCGTCGATGCGATAGGCGGTGTGATCGTTCTGTAGGGCGTCCGGATCCATGGGCTTGCCGCCCAGGCCCTCGATGATCTTTCGGAGGGTTGGGCTTCGCCACCCGGTCACCTCGGCGAGCTGGGCGATGGTGGCCCCCTCGGGACGCTTCATCAGGGCAAACATCACCTCCTCCTTGATGACGGCGCGCAGGGCCGGGTTCGGCTTCCGCCGCAGGATGTCCGCCATGCCCAGGGCGTAGGCCTCTTCGAGGGCGTGGAGAATGAAGGTCCAGTTCGATTGGGTGACCTTGATGTGCCGCTCGGCGATGTCGAGCAGCGGTTGATGGGCGGCGATGGTCGTGACCTTGGCCGGCATGGAAGAGCGCACGGCCCAGTCCCGATGGATCTCCTGTTGCCGTGCTTCGGCGTCGAAGGAATGGTCGGTCATCGTCATCACTCCGCTATTTTGTAGGTCGTGCAGCCGCCCTTGGCGTTGGGTCCGACGTGGTGCAGGCGCTCGGTCGTGACCTTCAGGCCCAGGCGTTTCTTGAGGGTACCGGAGATGGCTCCCCTCACCGTGTTGGAACTCCACAATGTTGCCTGAACAATCTGCTCGATGGTGGCTCCCTCCGGGCGCTTCATCATTTCGATCATGAGATTCTGTTTGGAATTCTCCCGGGGAGCGGCTTTGCGCGGGGCTCTTCCCGCGGCAGCCAGGCCGGCCTGATAGGCGGCGGTGAGGGCGTTTTTGATGGGGCCGATATCGTGCATTTGCCCGTCGTAGACGGCCCTGTTGGGGTCAAGCGTGTCAATGCTCAGGTACCTTTGGGCGATGTCATCCAGGATGATGTCCAGTGAATCCGGTTTGATGTCTTGCGGCTCCCCGGAGTTTTCCTGTTCCGGATTGGGTTGGGGGCCGGTTTTCTCTTCCAGTTCAGATGCGCAGGCCTCTGGCAGTTCCAGTGGTTCCTGACCGATGGCGCGGCGCCCCGCGTCGCTGATGCACCAGTTGCGGTATGGCGGGTTGAGGCTGGTATCCTCGATCATGCCCCGTCCTTCCAGGGCGGTGATCACCTTCATGGCGGCACCCCCTTTGATCTTCTCCGGCAGGGGGTGAATGCTTCCATCCGGGCGGCTGGCGGCGGTTTCAAGGATGGTCTTCTGGGCGGTGGTGAGGTTGGTCATCTCTTCAAGTCTCCTGTTTGGATTGCTGTGCGTCGTTGCACCCATGAAGCCATGGAATCGGATGACATATCCAGAACTGTTTGATCCACTTTTTCATAATATTTTCATCATGTTTCACGTTGGTTGCACAGAACTGCCGTGATCCATGGAGCCACCACGACCATGCAGATCAGTCAATCGGAATGGGCACGGCGGCAGGGATTTTCGCGCCAGTATGTGAGCAAGCTGGTCAAAAGCGGCATCATTCGTCTGGTGAATGGGCAGATCGACACGGATCAGGCCGAGTCGGCGTTGGCGGCCACCCGTGAACCGGCGCGGGCGCTGCAACGCAAGGAAAATCCGCTGCAAACACCCGTGCCGGTTGTCACACCGCCAATCAAAAAAGAGGCACCCGGGAGCGTGCTTCCCGTTTTGCCGGACATCCCCGGCGGGAACGCGGGGGATTTGTCCACGCTTTTGCTCAAGGCCCGCATCAAAAGCGAGATCAAACGGGCCAGTCTGTTGGAGATTCGGGAGAAGGTGGAAAGCGGCAAGTTGGTGGATAGTGACGAAATGCATGCAGCGGCATTCAACCGGGGACGTGCGATCCGGGCGGCCTGGGAGGCATGGCCCAACCGGGTGGCTGGCACCATGGGGGCGGAACTGGGGGTGGAAACACGCACCATGCGCATTCTTCTGGAAAAATTCGTGCGCTCGCATCTCCAGGAGTTGGCTGGGATGGATGGAGAAAATCATGGGTGGCAGCACAGCGGAGCAGTATGACGAAGCCTATTTCCAAGGGTTGCGGCCCGATCCAGTGCTGATGGTCTCGCAGTGGGCCGATCGGCAAACGTTCGCAACGGATTGTGTTCCATTTTTCATGGATGGGGTCATGAAATTTTGAGGAACTCGGCACTGCGTGGCGGGGCTGGGCACGGCATGGCAGGGCATGGCGCGGCAATGCAAGGCAAGGATTTTATCGAAAGTCATTTTACCTGTTGGACAACCGGATCAACTCCCACTGGAAAAATCATCATGAAAAGACTATCGATCAGCATCGAGGGCGTGACGCCACTCCTGATGAACAAGTTCCATGACGCGGCCCAAATGGCGGCCACCAGTGGAACACGCATCAGCACGATAGGAAACAAGGGCACGCCACGGGAAATCGCAGAGAGCAAGCTCTACATCGGGCAGGAGGGGATGCCGATCATCCCGAATCCCAACTTGTTCCGGGCGATCATCGACGGAGGCAGTTTTTTCAAGAGCGGCAAATCCAAAGTGACGACCATCAAATCGTCTCTTATTCCGGCCTGTCTCTCCATTGAGGAAATGGAGATCCCCGTCACCCACAAAGATCCATGGATGGTGGATACGCGCCCTGTCCGCATTCCCTCGACTGGGGGACGCATCCTGGCGCATCGCCCTTGCTTCCATGACTGGAAATTGAGGTTCACGGCCCTTCTCGATGACGAAATCATCACCTTGCGATTGTTGAGAGACATCGTGGATGCAACGGGTATCCGGATCGGTCTGGGCGATTTTCGTCCAGCATGTAAAGGACCGTTCGGCAAGTTTGTCGTGACCAACTGGCAAGAGGACGAAATGGATGCCAGAAAGGTGGCGTAATGGCCACCCTCGACGAATTGCAGATCCGCCGGGACCGACTTCTGGAAACAGTTGCTGGAATTGGTGGAGAAGGAAACAGACGATGAGTGAAACGGCCAGACTTTACAACGAGGCCTTCTCCCAAGGGCTGCGGCCAGATCCTTTGTTGCTGGTCTCCCAATGGGCCGACCGGCACAGGGTGCTCTCCTCGGTCTCCTCCAGCGAACCCGGTGCTTGGCGCACCGCACGCACCCCGTATCTGAAGGAGGTAATGGACTGCCTGTCGCCATCCTCTCCGGTGGAACGAGTGGTTTTCATGTCTGGCTCGCAGCTCGGAAAAACCGAAGCGGGCCTGTGCTGGTTGGGATACATCATCCATCTGTCGCCGGGTCCGATCCTGATGACCCAGCCCTCGTTGGAGATGGCCAAGACCTACTCCAAACAACGCCTGGATCCGCTGGTGGAGGCCAGCCCGGCGTTGCGGGATCTGGTGCGTGAACCGCGCTCCCGAGACTCCGGCAACACGATTTTCGTGAAAGAATTTCGCGGCGGTATCCTCAGGATCACCGGGGCCAACTCGGCGGCGGGGCTTTCCTCCATGCCGGTTCGGTTTCTGTTTCTCGATGAGGTGGACCGCTACCCTGGCGACGTGGATGGAGAAGGCGATCCGGTGGCACTGGCCACCCAACGCACCGTCACCTTCTCCAACCGCAAAATACTGATTGTCTCCACTCCGACCATCAAGGGTTTTTCCCGCATCGAGGGTGCCTATGCCGAAAGCGATCAGCGTCGGTATTGGGTGCCCTGCCCGGAGTGCCAAAAGGAACAGGTTCTGGTCTGGAAACAGGTGCGTTGGCCGAAAAATCAACCGGAAAATGCCCATTACGTCTGCATTCATTGCGAGGCGATCATCCCGGAACACCGCAAAGGCTGGATGCTGGAGCGTGGCCGCTGGATCGCCGGGGCCAGGGGCAATGGTTTGATTGCGGGGTTTCATCTGTCAAGCCTTTACAGCCCCATGGGTTGGGTTTCCTGGGGGCAGATCGCCGAGGAGCATGTGCAGGTTCACCGGGATCCGTTTCGCTTGAAGGTATGGGTCAATACCAAACTGGGCGAAACCTGGGAGGAGATTGCCGAGAAACTGGACAGCGAAGGATTGATGGAACGCCGCGAGCTGTTCGGCGACCTGTTGCCCGTTGGCGTCGTGGTCCTGACCGCAGGTATTGACGTCCACCCAGACCGTTTGGAGATTGAAATCGTTGGTTGGGGACGGGATGAGGAGTCCTGGTCCATCAAGCACATCGTGATTTTTGGAGACCCAACGGCACCAACGGTTTGGGATGATCTGGACCATCTGCTGCGTTCCACCTTTGCGCATTCGCGGCAGATGGATGACCTTCCCATCTTTGCCGCTGCCATCGACACCGGCGGTGCCAACACCATGTCGGCCTATGCCTTCTGTCGGGACCGGCAGGATCGGAGGGTGTGGGGCATCAAGGGAATCGGCGGCATGGGCAAACCACTTTGGCCGCTGCGGGCCAGTCGTAACAACAAGGGACGGATCCCGCTGTTTATCATCGGTGTCGATGCTGCCAAGGAATCGATTTACGCCAGGCTGCGCATCAAAACCCCTGGGCCAGGCTATTGCCACTTCCCGAAGGATCGAGACGCCGAATGGTTTCGCCAATTGACGTCAGAAAAAGTAGCCACCCGTTACGTCAAAGGTCGTCCCATCCGGGAGTGGAAAAAACCGGACAGCGCACGCAACGAGGCGTTGGACTGCCGGGTTTATGCCGTGGCGGCCCTGCACGGCATGATGAACATGGGGTTTCGGCTGAACGTCGAGGCAGACTGGCAGGAAAAAATTCCTCTCAAGGAGGGGATCACCGTTGTTACTCCTGTCGAGGAGCCGCGATTGGTGTTGCCTGAAAAAAACCGGATTGTTGCGCCGCCACAGATTGAGAAACCACGGTGGCTTGCAGGTCGGCGTTCTGGGTGGTTGGACAGGAGGTAACGAAAAAAATACCGCCCCCTTTGTAGGGGCGGCAGTTTTTCAGACGCCATCAAAAAACACCTCGGCATCATCGCCGTATTCAGCAGCCTTATGAACAGAGGCCTTGATGCGGGCGCGGGCAAGGCGATGCGCGATCTTGGTGTCCCTGGTCTGTGCTTTTTTGCTGCGACGATTCCGGTAAGTATCCCAGGGAAAAGTGTCATGCCCAGGGCAGCAAAAAACATCTTCGCGACGGACTCCGTAGGGTTTCATGGATTGGTCCTCCTTCATGGCTGATGTGATGACGACATGAAGCCATCAGAGGCGGACACATATCAAGAAAATAATGAGAAATTTTTCAATAAAAACAGTGATTGCGATGATGTGTCGCAAACCGTGGACGGGTTTACAGAATTGGTGGGGCGAGTTGCCCGGAAATCGCCGCCGTCCGATGTTTTGAAACCGGAGCGGCGGCGTAATTCCAGGGAATCAATGCACCATACCGATGGCTTTGCGATAGACATCAAGCATGGTTTCCTTCTCATCCAGTTCGTGTTCTTCCATTTTCCGGATCTTGAGAAGTTCTTTCATTATTTTGACATCGAAACCATTTCCTTTGGCTTCCTGGAACACCTCCTTGATGTCTTCGCAGAGGGTCGTCTTTTCTTCCTCAAGACGCTCGATTCGTTCCAGATAGCGAAGCAGAACTTCACCAGGGATACCTTGGTATTCGGAGGGGACTGCGGGGGATTTTTGGACTTCCGGCATATTCGACTCCTTGATGCATGAATGTGCGATGTCAAAATTTCGTAAAACACAGCTCCATATCATCATCGCAAGCAATAGGTGTGCCTTATCGGAACGTAGCCATTATGTATGGCTGGAGTAAACGTCATGGCTTTCACGCAAACAGAACTTGATGAACTCAAACAAGCCTACGCCTCCGGTGCCCTGCGCGTCGTCCACGAAGGCAAAACGGTCGAATACGGGTCGGAGGCCGATTTGCTGCGCCGTATCCGCATGGTTGAGGGCGAATTGAAAACCACGACTGGTCAGAATGCACCCAACGTCAGTTTTGCCAGTTTTTCCAGGGGCTGATGGGCATGAATATGCTTGATCGCATTGTGGTGGCCATCTCGCCAGAGCGAGGTCTGCGCCGTGTTCGAGCCAGGGGGGCCATCGATGTTTTGCGCCGTGAATACGATGGTGCCAAGACTGGCCGTCGCACCGATGGGTGGATTACGCCCGGCAATGACGCCAACGCAGAAATCGCCATCGCCTCCACCCGGTTGCGCAACCGCGCCAGGGATCTGGTGCGCAACAACCCGTTTGCTGCCAAGGCGGTCATCACCTATGCCTCCAGCATGGTAGGCTCCGGCATCCGTCCCAGGCCCAAAGCCGAATCCAAAGTTCTGGACGCTCAGATCACCAGTCTGTGGGAGGATTTTTCCAACCAATGTGATGCCGACGGTCGCACCAACTTTTACGGTATCCAAACATTGATGGTGCGCAGCATGGTGGAGAGCGGGGAATGCCTCCTCCACATGATCAGCCGCCCATCATCTTTCGGGCTGGCCGTGCCGCTGCAACTCCGGGTGCTGGAAGCTGACCATCTGGATGTTTCTCGTGACCAAAACCTTCCGGGTGGTGGCTTCATCCAGCAGGGGATCGAGTTCGACAGCCACGGAACCCGGGTGGCTTATTGGCTCTACCCACAACACCCGGGGTCGTCCAACATCACCGCCAAAACGGTGAGTATTCGTGTTCCGGCATCAGATGTGGTCCACCTTTTTGACCGCATGCGCCCCGGACAAAACCGTGGCGTCACCTGGTTCGCACCAGCGTTGCTGCGCATGCGTGATCTCGACGACTACGATGAAGCGGAGTTGATGCGCAAAAAGATCGAGGCCTGTTTCGTCGGGTTTGTCATCAACGCCGATCCTGGTCAGTCGCTATCGATTCCAAAGACAGAAGCCAACGAAAAACGGGTGGAATCGTTCGAGCCGGGCATGGTGTCGTATTTGCCTCCCGGAAAAGATATCCGTTTTGGTTCCCCGGCAACCACCTCTGGATATGTCGAATACATGCGCTGGCACTTCCACGCGGTATCGGCGGCCTTGGGGCTGACCTACGAATTGCTGACGGGTGACCTGTCCCAGGTCAACTATTCCTCCCTGCGTGCCGGATTGATCGAGTTTCGCCGTCGGATCGATGCCATGCAACGACAGGTGTTGGTTCCGCAGCTCTGTACCCCAGTCTGGAACCGGTTTTTGTCCACCGCCCAAGCTGCCGGGCTGGTGGGTGATGGCAAAATCAGAATCCAGTGGACGCCGCCCCGGTTTGAAGCGGTTGACCCGCAAAAAGACACCATGGGCGAAATCCTCATGATCCGGGCCGGATTGATGTCTCTTGCCGAGGGAATTGCCCGCCAGGGCTACGATCCCGACGTTGTAACGGCGGAATTCGCCGAGATGAATAAGGTTCTTGACCAACTGGGTATCACTCTGGATACCGATCCCCGCAAATCGACCCGCAACGGGCAGCACAGGCAGTAGAAACAAACCACCGGAGAAAAAGAAATGGAAAAAAGAATCGACCTGCCCATGCAGGTTCGGTCGGCCAGTTTCGTCCCGGAAACGGTCAATGCCGAGGCACATACCGTTGAAATGGTATGGTCCACCGGGGCCACGGTGCGCAGACGCGATTGGATGTCCGGCCAGAGTTACGATGAAATCCTCTCCATGGACCCAGCCCATGTTCGTCTTGGCCGACTCAACGGTGGGGCACCTCTTCTGAACAGCCATCAGGCATCCACGCTTGATGATGTCATTGGCGTTGTGGACCGGGCATGGATCACTCCCGGAACCAACGGATACGAGGGACGTGCCAGTGTGCGTTTTTCCCAACGAGAAGATGTAGCGCCGATCTTCAAAGACGTTCAGGACGGAATTCTGCGCAATGTCTCGGTTGCCTACACCGTTCACAAATACGAAATCACGGAAGAAAGAGGAAAGGTCCCGGTCTGGCGGGCGGTGGACTGGTCGCCTTTGGAACTATCCGCAGTCCCGATTGGTGCCGATCCGGGTGCAGGTTTCCGCTCGACCGAACCCAAAACCAACCCATGTGAAATAGTCCATACCAAAGGAGCAGAAATGTCTGATCAAGCCCGAACCCCAGCAGAAGTGGCGACAGATTCTGCCGCCAATACGACCACCCCTCAGGCGACGCAACCCAAAGGGACAGAAATGCCAGACCCCGTCGCTCCCACGGAAGACACGGCCTCAAAACCTGTCGAAACCCGATCTGCTGTCTTGGGAAAACCCGATGATGCACCCACCCAGACCCGTGCCACCACCGTGGAAGATACAGAGTCCATGATCAAGCGGGCGTTGGCGGCTGAACGCAAACGGTTGGCGGACATTTACGATGCCCAGGAGAAACTCAAAGTGGATCGCTCTTTTGCTGATAAACTGGTCAAAGAAGGCGTTGGTCTGGACGATGCCCGCAGGAGCCTTATCGATGAAGCCGCCAAGCGTTCCGGCGAGATTCAAAACCACGTGATCACCATCGGCCAGGATGAAAAAACCACCCGCAATGCGGCGGTGGAAAACGCTTTGCTGCACCGTTTTGACCCAACCAACCATAAACTCACCGATGCTGCCCGCGAATGGCGTGGGTTGACGTTGCTGGAAATGGCCAGGACATTTTTGGAGAAGGACAATCATCGTGTAACCAATGGTCTTTCCCGGCATGAATTGGCCACTCGCGCACTGCACACCACGTCGGATTTCCCGACTATTTTAGCCAACGTGGCCAACAAAACCCTGCGCAACGCTTATGAAACTGCTCCGCGTACCTTCCAGCCTTTCTGCCGCCAGGTGACTGCCAATGACTTCAAAGCCATGACCCGGGTGCAACTGGGCGAGGCCCCGGCTTTGGACAAAGTCAACGAGGGTGGCGAATACAAACGTGGTCCCATGGGTGAGGGAAAAGAATCCTACCGGGTGGAAACCTATGGCAAGATCATTTCCATTTCGCGACAAGTTTTGGTCAACGACGACCTGAATGCGTTCACCCGTATTCCGCAATTATTCGGTGTGGCGGCGGCCAATTTGGAAAGCGATGTGATTTGGAGCATCTTCACCTCCAACCCGAATATGGGCGATGGGGTGGCGCTTTTTCATGCCAATCACAAGAACCTGGCGGCGGCTGGCACCACCATTTCAGTTGCATCCCTCGCCGCTGCCCGCAAAGCCATGGCGGTCCAAACCGGGTTGGATGGCACGACCATCCTCAATGTTCGTCCCGCATTTATCCTTGTCCCGGCAGCGTTGGAGGTTACTGCCGAACAGCTTTTGGCGGTGAATCTGTTCCCAGCCAAATCCGTTGATGTGGTCACCCCATCCATTCGTTCGTTGGTGGTCATCGCCGAGCCGCGTCTGGACGCATCCAGTGATAAAACTTGGTATTTATCTTCAAATCCAAGTCAGATCGACACCATCGAGTATGCCTATTTGGAGGGCCAGACCGGTGTCTACATCGAAACCCGCATGGGTTTTGAGGTGGATGGCGTGGAGATCAAAGCCCGGCTGGATTTCGGGGCCAAGGCCATCGATTGGCGTGGATTCTTCAAGAATCCAGGCGCGTAAAGTTTGAGGAGGAATGCGATGAGAAACTGGATCCAACCGGGCGACACGATCACGGTGGTCGCCCCTGCCGCCGTCAATGGTGGCGATGGGTTGATGGTCGGTGCCTTGTTTGGCGTGGCGGTCTCCACTGCCGTCATCGGCACCAATGTGGAAATGGCTACCACCGGTGTGGTGGACCTGCCCAAGGCCTCCGGTGCCATCACCCAGGGTGCAAAACTTTACTGGGACAACACCGCAAAGAACGTTACCACGACCGTTGGCACCAACACCTTGATTGGTTGCGCCATCGTGGTCGCTGCCGTTGGCGACACCACCGCCCGGGTACGGCTGAATGGGGTCGTGGCGTGAGTCGCTGGGACACAATGCGTACATTGTTGAACCGATCCTGTTTTGCCACCTTCAGCATTCCGGTGGTGTACACCCCCTCCCTGGAAAACAGGATGGAGTTGGGCGGCATGCCCATCAATCTGGTCGGAATCTTCGATGAAAAACGTGAAATCGTCTCTCTGATGGGAAATGGTGGCCTCGATGTCGTCATCCCGCGCGCCGTTCTGGAGATCAAAATCTCCGATCTGGGCATCGAGCCCATGGCCGAAGACGATGTGACCATCGATGGGGTGCCGTATCGCGTGTTCGAGGTCCAGCCTGACGGGAAGGACCTGGCCATTCTGGTTCTCAACCGCATTCAGGATCCATTCGCGGTTTTTTGACTGGAGCGCCCCATGGTGTCACAAGCAAATAATTTCAAATTTTATCGCGGCGACACCAAGGTCTTCACCCTGTCGTTTGCCGCCGTGGCCGGAACGCCGATCGATATCACCGGCCACGAGTTGTGGTTCACCATGAAACATTCACCCAATGATCCGGACGTGGCCGCCGTACTTCAAAAGCGGATCGTTTTTCCGGCGACCCCGGAATCGGTGGCCGGGGCGGGTTCACTGACCCTCCATTCGACCGAGACCGCAGTCATCGAGCCGGGGGTGTATTTCTATGACATGCAAAAGGTCATTCCCGGCATTCCAGGAGAGCCGAACACACCGCCGGTGGTTGCGACCCTCATCAGCGGGCGCATCCAGGTGCTGCCGGACATCACCCAAAGATGCGGTTCATCGCCATGACCGGGCAACGGATCGAGGTCACGGTTGGCGAACAACCCATCGTCGTGACCCTGGGCGAGCCGCAGCTCAAAGTCGCCGTCAAGGATGAATGGCTGAATTTTTCCGCACCGGTCGTTCTGCAATCGACCGGAGGATGGCCCTTTGGGGAAAACCCCAGGCGGGTGAACGGGATTGCCCAAAACGTTCCGACGATTGTGGATCGCGTGGTGATGCCAGGGCAGTACCGGCAGGTCAAATGGCTGCTGGCCATCACGGATTCCTCCCTCGGTCTGGGAATCGGCAGTGAGATCAACGTGTTCATGAGAGGAGGCATCATCGATTTCACGGAATACGCAATCACAGGGGATGCAGACATTCTCACCTACAAGATTGATTTCGTTGTGGACGGGGATGAGGTGTTGATGATGTTGACGTCGTTTTACGACGGATTGCTGGATGTAGTCAGCATGAAAATCGGTATTTTTTCTTGAACAAACAACCTGATTTTGGAGATCAATCATGGGTACTGTTGCCCCGTTTCGCATCAAAGGTGGGTTGGACCTTGATGGCAAGGTTCAATTCCAGGTGTTTCCTTCCATTCCGTCTGGTACGCAGGCGGATTTGCTGTCCGTAGGATCCTTGGCGATTGCCCAGGACAGTGGCCAATGGTATCGCAAAACCACCATTGGTGCCGGTCCGGACAAATGGGCCGCGTTGCTCACGTCGATGGATACCCTGGGGATCGCCCCCAACTGGCTCAGTCCGGTAGACGCCGCAATCACTGCGGTCATGACCAAAACGGAAGCGAAAACCGTCGCGCTGGCCATGCCGAACCTGCCCATTCGTGTCCTGTGCGCGAATCTTTCGGACGCTACCGCTGCCATCCATGACGCGGGGTTTTATCCCCAGGCCGGGGTACTCATGGATCCGGCGGTGGCCAATCCTCCGGGGAGCCATGTCTACGAACTTCGTTCCACGCTTCCGATCACAGCAGACACCTCGGCTGGTAATGATTTGACACTGGAGCTTACCACCAACAATCCGGTGGATGCGACCGAGACCACCGGTACCATCGTCGGCAACGCCATCGCCGTGAACCTGAAAAACACCGCCGGTACCTCCACGGCAACGATGTTCGATGTGGTCCGTGCCCTCGAAGCGGTGGATACGGACAACAGGGTCAGGATGCATTGTCCCGATTTTACCGCAGAGCAGATTGCCGCCGGGGTCGATACCCTCACCCCGTGCCCCTTGCCGTTGCCGCCGACCGCCTTCACTGGCGGATCGGCGGCACGAATTGGCTTCGAGAAGGTTCCCGTCCGGGAGATCCAGGATGAGACCCGGCAAAACTTTGCTGGCGATACGGTGTATGTCGCGGAGGGTGCCGAGAAGGGGTCCGTCTACTGCTACAACATGGACCAGGTCTGGGTGAAACAGGGGGCCAGCAACGTTTTGGAAACCGGCTTCATTCAAACCTTTGTCGGCAAATCCGGTGATGGCGCGGAGCTGCCGACCTATTCCAGCAACGCCATCGTGACTCAATCGGCCAACCTGGAAACCGCCATCGGTCAGTTGGACGCGGCGGAGCAGGATACCCGTGATTTCATTGGGATGAGTGTCGGCGAGGAGATGCCGCTCTACGCCACCACCCATGTCGTCGAGCAGGGGGCCAGTCTCAATGAGGCCATCAGCCAGTTGGATCTGGAACTTTCCTACCTGTCCGCCTTCATGGGCAAGGTCAAAGGCAATGGGCTGCCCGTTTATGCCTCCACCAGGATTGTGACCCAGAATGGCACGCTTGAAGAGGCCATCAGCCAGTTGGATGACGCCTTGGGGACCGTGAGCCACGAGAGCAACGTAACCCAGGTGACGACGGCGGTTACTGCCGATTCCATCCTCATGGAACAGGAAATGGCCGCCGAGTGGCTCATTCATGCGCGGGAAGTCGCCAATCCCGGCAACGTTTATTTTACTCGTATCCTTGCCGCGCACAATGCCGCCATCGGCCTCCCTGCGACCGCCGCCCATTTCAACGAATCCGGCATCATCGAACTGGGGCAACCCATCGACGGCTTTGCCATCACCATGGACGTGGAAACCTCGGGTCCGTTGAATGCCCGGACCATGCGGTTGCGCATGGCCTCCGTCGTACCGGTGGACGTGACCCTGTCCCGCTCCATCGTGCGCCGGGCGGCGTAACTCTGCATCCATATCATCCTTTGCCGTTGGACCCGCCAGAGCGGAAGGGACCCAAGCCTTCCGCTTTGCGCGTTTTGGGGGAGATCGATGACGACGCCCGATTTCACTTCCGCCTATCGTGTCCGGTGCCTGTCGCTCGATGGTCACGTCGGCATTTTTTCCGGGGATGAAGACCCCCGGACGATGGATACCTCCTCTTTCCCGGTCGGGTCGGTGTACTTCCAGACCGACGGCACGACCTGGAAACGCACGGGTCCGGCGGCATCCGCATGGATCAAGGACGGCCAACCAAACCCCCGTGGCGATGGATGCCCCTGGTTGCAGGTGGTCCGGGCCGTCCAGGCGACCTCAACGGAAGCGCAGGTACTCAGGTTGATACAAATGATGTCCATGGGAACACGTTGCAATCACGAACACCATTGAAGAAGGAGCAGTACACGTCATGTCGAAACACATTCATTTTAATGCCGAGTCCAGGTCTTTCATCTTTGCCGAAGATGTCGGCGGCCCGGGAACGCCAGGGGCGAATCTGGTCACCGGGGCGGAACCACAGTCAGAACCGAACGCAGGGGATTGGTGGCTGAACGCCTTGAATTTCGAAGTTTCAGAGTTTGTCGGTGACCAATGGGTGGTGCGCGGCACGCTCAGGCGTGGTCAGGCGGTCCCTGGAGAACGGGGTCTCCCCGGACCCCAGGGGATTCAAGGAATCAAGGGTGATCCCGGCGATGTCGGTCCCCAAGGATCCCAGGGACCTCAAGGACCCCAGGGGATTCAAGGAATCAAGGGGGACAGCGGTAACATCGGACCCGCTGGACCCCAAGGTCCCCAAGGATCCCAAGGACCTCAAGGTTTGACCGGTCTGCAGGGGATCAAGGGTGACACCGGTGACGGCGGACCCCAAGGCCCCCAAGGTTCTCAAGGATCCCAAGGTTTGACCGGTCCGCAGGGGATCAAGGGTGACACCGGTGACGGCGGCGGAATGGTACCGGGCTATTTCGGCATGAATGATTGGATGGGCGTGGTCAAGAGAATCGGTTCCGTGACACTTGGAACGTCGATTCAAAAAATGATCTATTGCCCGAGCAATCACTATCTGTATGCGTTGGACAATGATGGGGTCGGTACCGTCAAGGTGTTGAACCCATTGAACAACACCACGGTCGCCAGCTTCGCTCTGCCATCGGGACTCGGTGTTGGTACCGGCATGGCCTACAGCCCAGTCAACGACAAACTTTACATCGTCACGCAAAGCAACAGCGTGGTCGTCATCGATCCCGCGACCAACGCCCTGGCCCCGGTGCAACCCATCGGGGTTGGTTCAAGCCCGGTCGCCATCGAATACTGCCCGGCAAACGACCGGCTGTATGTCTCGAATGCCGAAAGCAGCACCATTTCGGTCATCGATCCTTCGTTGAATACGGTCGTGGCCACGATTCCCCTGAGTGCGATGCCGGGCCAGATGGCCTACAGCCCCGTCAACGACAAACTTTACATCGTCACGCAAAGCAACAGCGTGGTCGTCATCGATCCGGTGAACCATTCCCCGATGACGGGCATCTCTGTCGGCGAGGGTCCCCTTTCCATCTCCTATTGTCCAGTCAACAACAGGATCTATACGACAAACCCCGGTGAAGGGACGATTTCCGTCATCGATCCCATGGACAACACGGTGCCCTACACCATGGGGATCAGTGCTGGACTTCCACAAGGCATCATCTACTGCCCGGACACCCGGAGAATGATGGCGACGACCGTTTTCCCGGGCAAGGTCATCGCCATCGAACCGACGGTCTACTCCGGAGGCCGGGAGACCGTCGCCGTGGCACTGACGGGATCGGGAAATGTTTCCCAAAACCTCGTGTATTGTCCTGTCAATCAAAGAAAATATGTCTTGCAGGGAGATTCCGGGGTACTCATCTTTTCCTGACCCCATCGGATTGGAGCTTGAATGGACGATTATCTCGCCGCTGCCCCCTTGATCGTGGCCCGGCTCAATGAGCGGATCGGCAACGTCACCATCAAGCCGGTCTGGGGCATGCCCAGGATCCAGGAGACCTTCGACCTGCCCCCGGCGGTGTGGGTCTTCCTGGAGGAGGATCGTCCCGGCCAAGCCAACCTGTTGGAGGATGGGGTGTCACAGCGGGTCGAGCAAATATGGCTCTGCCTGATGGTCGTCAATGATGCCGAACACGAAGCGGGGCTTTTGATCAGTCAAATCATCGCGGCATTGAACGGTTGGCAACCCGCAGGGGAGACGTTTGCGCCGTTCACGCGCGTCAAATCAACCTTTGCTCCGGATCACTCGCCCACCGGGATGTACTACTTCCCGGTGGCGTTTTCCACCCATTTTGTCTTCCAGAAGGATTAAACTCATGGCGAGCAGCCAAGTCAGTCTCATCGGTGTCGGCAGGGTGTTCATCGGATTGCGCTCCGGCGGCAAGTTGCGCTTCGTTGGACAGGTGAAGGAGTTCAAGTTAACCATCTCGGAGAAGACCGAAGAATTGAAGGATTATGTCAATGGCGGCGGCCTGGCGGACAGCGTCAGTTTCATCGAAAAGGTGGAAGCCTCCCTCACGTTTGCCAGTCTGTCGGTGAAAAACCTTGCGTTGGCCCTGCGTGGCGTCGATGGCCCGACGGAGGAGATCACGAAGAACAATGAAGAATACATCGCCTACCAGGGAGGACTCATCCCGTTGGAAGGGGTGGGACTGAAAAATGAAACCGTGACCGTTGCCCCGGCGACCCTCTGGACGGCGATCACGCCTTTCGTCTCCGGCGACCTCATCAAACCCACCGTGGGCACCCATTTTTATCGCTGCAAAACCGCAGGGACCAGTGGCACCACGGCTCCCACCTGGAAAACCGATGGCACCGATACCACCGACGGAACCATCACCTGGACCGACATGGGAACCATGGCCTTGACCGCCAGCGAATACGAACTCACCAGTGCGGGAATCTTCATCCCGGAGACCTCCACCAAGATTTCCCCGCAGGGCACCCCGGTCAAGGTCACCTGCACCACCTCTGCCGGGTCCATCATCCAAACGTTGGTCAATGCGGGCGAAGCGTATCGGATCGTGTTCGCGGGCAAAAATTTTGCCCGTGCTGGCAGTCCCCTGTCGGTCGATCTTTTTCGGGTCAAATTTTCTCCGGTGAAGGATCTTTCGTTCATCGGGGAATCGTTCGCGGAATTGCCTTTGACCGCCAGCGTGCTGTCCGATGACACCAGGACCGGCGTGGGCCTCAGCTCATTTTGCAAAATCGAACTGTAAGGAGGGAGGATCATGCGCCGCAGCAAAACCATCACCCTGGGCCACCCGCCACGGGAAGTGACCCTCCGGGAACCGACGGTTGCCGAAATACGCAACTGGCTCCTGGATCTGGAACGACTCAAGAACGACCCCATCGATTTCGTGACCCATGGCCTGTTCAACGACGCCTCGCTGACCGACCTTGTGCTGATGTCCAATCTGTCATTGGCGGACCTGGAGACGATGGTCCCCTCGGAACTCCGGGAATTGATCACCGCCTGTCAGGAGTTGAACCCCGATTTTTTTACCGTGCGCCAGCGTCGGATGCTGATGTGGCAGATGGAGGCGCACAAAGCCTATGCGACGCTGACCAGGGAGCAACAATGGATGATCTCCGAGCCGGGTCCGGTGGAAACGATTTCGCCTCCATGAGCAACCATCTGGTCCGGTCGGCCTGCACCCTGGCGCGGGCAGGTCATGCCGGGGTGTTTCACTATCCATGGTCGGTGTTCATGGCCGCGATGGATGAGCTGTCAGCCTCTTTGAAGAGAAAATAAATGCCTACGGCTTCTCTTGAATTCGCCCTTTTCATGGACACCGCCAACATTGCCCAGGGGATGGGGCGTGCCAGGAAGGAAGTGGCGGCGGGTTTGCGTGGCATGACCCAGGCAGCCAAGGATGAACGCAGGCGTATCGAAGATGCATTGGCCAACATGACCGCCTTCCGGGAACTCAAAAAAGGGGTTGCCGAGGCCAGGGCCGAATGGGTGAAGACTCACACGGAGGCCACCCGGCTTGGGGCGGCATTGAACCAGGTTGGCCCACCCACAAAGGCGATGAACCGGGAGTTTGAAACAGCGAAAAAAGTCGCAGCCGAAGCCCAAGCCACTTTTGTCCAGCAGAATGTCACCCTCCATTCCCTGCGCACCGCGATGGCCGCTGCCGGGGTGTCTACGACCGGTTTGGCTGCGGCTCAGGCCAGACTTCGTGCCGAGTTGGTCGCCAATGAGGCCAGGTTTCAGGCACAGTCCCGCTCGATGTCGCGCATCCAGGATGCCAGAAACATCCTCGACCTTGGCTCCAGGGTCAACACCGACCGGGATATTCTGCGTCTCCAGGCGGCCTACGAACGGTTGCGTGCCTCCGGGAATCTGACCGGCATCGAGTTGGCACGCGCCCATGTAAAAATGACGGAAGGCATCATCGCCTTGCGCAACGGCACGGACGGTTGGGCGGCACGCCTTGCCCTGGTCCGGGAACAACTGGTGCAACTGGCCATTGTCGGTGCGGGGATTGGCTTGGCGGCCAGGGAGGCCATCGCCTTCGAATCCGCCATGGCCAATGTTCGCAAGGTGGTGGATTTCCAGACCCCCGGCGAATTCAAGGAGTTGACCGCCGATCTTAAACACCTGTCGCGGGAAATTCCGACCTCCCTGGACGGTCTGGCGAAAATCGCCGAGGCGGGCGGGCAGATGGGGATTGCCACCAGGGAGATTCGTGGATTTACGGAAATCGTGGCCAAGATGTCCACGGCGTTCAACATTTCCCCCAACGAAGCCGGGGAAGCGGTCGGTCGGCTGATGAACATTTTCAAGTTGACCGTGCCGGAGACCCAACGTTTGGGCGACGCCCTCAATCATCTGGGAAACAACACCAACGCGGTGGAACGGGACATCCTCAACGTCCTGAACCGCACGGGTAGCATGGCCAAGGTGTTTGGACTCGCCAATACGGAGGCCGCTGCCCTTGGAACGGCATTTTTGGCCCTGGGGCGTCCCCCGGAGATTGCCGCCACGGGCATCAACGCCTTGATGCAGACCCTCCAGACCGCCCCCACCCGTGAGGGGGAGTTCAAGCAGGCGTTGCAGCGTATCGGTTTTTCCGCCGAGCAGTTGGCCGCCGACCTTGCCAAAGCGCCACAGCAAACCTTGATGCATTTTCTGGAAACATTGAAAAGCCTGGACGCACAGACCCAATCGGAAACTTTGGTGAGGCTTTTTGGCCGGGAATATGCCGACGACCTTGCCCTCCTGCTGACGGGTCTGGACACCTACAAAAAGACCCTCGATCTGGTGGCCAAAGAGACCCACTATGCGGGGTCGATGCAGAAGGAGTTCAACGAACGGGTCAAGACCACCGCCTCCCAGATACAATTGGCAGGCAATGCCTTCTCCGAAGCGGGGGTGAATCTGGGGTCTGCGTTTTTGCCTGCCATTGTCGCGGCCTCTCAAGGGATGGCCGCGATGGCCCATGGCGTTGCGGTTCTGGCCGACCGTTTTCCCCTTTTATCCGCATCCGTCGTTGCAACCGTGGCAGCCCTGGCGGGATGGGGTGCATTGCGGTTGGCGTGGAGCGTCATGCGGGCCGGGGTCATGGCGTTGACTGTCGAACTGGGTTCGCTTGCCGTGGCGGCTCGTGCGTTGGTGCTTTCGCCAGTAGGAGCCGTGTTGACCGCTGCGGGTGTCGCGGCCTATGCGTTGGCCAAAGCCACCGCCTCCAGCGTCCTGCCGTTGCTGGAAAACGCCGCTGCCCTGGGCAAAAGTCGGGAGGCGACGGCGGAAAAAATCAAAGTTCTGGAGACGTTGAAAAAAACTCTGGAGACCACCAAGGAAGGGACCCGGGAACACCTCGCTGCGGAAGAAAAACTGGCGGCCATTCTGCCAAAAGCCAATCTTTCTCTGGACGAGCAGGGACGAATTCTGGCCAGGACAGGAACGGCTGCCAGCGTCAACACCGAAAAACTCAAAGAATATCTCGACATGCTCAAACGAGAGGATCGCCAAACCCTGGCGTTGCAACTGGAGACGCAATCGCGGGCCTTGAGTGTCGGAAAAAAGGAACTGGCCTCCTATACCGAAGGCTTGCGCCATTGGTATGGCATCGGTGTTGGCAAGGCACAAACCGAATCGCAAAAATTTTGGCTGTGGTTGAACAAACTGACCGGCACCTACGAGCAGAATATCACCAAGGGTGCGGAACTGCGCCGCCAATTCGATGAATCAGGGACCGGGTTGAACTCTTTGTTGACCGAGGCGAAAAAGGCGGGGATGTCCATGGAGGATCTGGGTCGGGCCATGGATGGCATCCATGCCGATGCCGCGACCAAAGGACAGGTCCTGGCCCTTTTCCGGGACATGACGGGTGCAGCGACCGCCGCCGCCGGAAAGGTGGGCACACTTGCCGACACCTTCAAACAATTCTCCATCGCCCTTTCCGGACCAACCGCCGCCGCCAGGAAAGGATTCGTGGAGGCCATGGGTGCCGCCGAGCTCCAACTGGGCAAATACAATGAAGCCCTGGGGCAGCGCCGGGCAAAACTGAAGGATGCGGTGGACAACGAAACCAACTCGTACAAAGCCATGGCATCCGCCGCCGCAGTCGCCTTCGAAACGGTCACCCAGGTCCTGGACGAGCAATTCGACCATCGCCGTGACCGGTTGCAAGCCATGGCGGGCGAGGAAGCACAGGCGCATCAGGTCTCCCAACGGGCCATGCTGCATGCCACCACCGCCCTGGCCATCGAGGAAACCCACGCCAAACTGACCCAGGCCGACCGGTCCATGCGGCAGTCCCTGGAATTATCGAAAAAAGAGTTTCAAACCAAGATCGACCATGCCAGGCGGCTGGGACTGGATGCCGCCAGGGTGGATGAGGAACGTTTGCAATCCCAGCGTGGCATCCTGGAAAAAACGGCGGTCGCCTATCGCCAAAACATCGACCGGATGATCCAGGAGGAAAGACGGTTGCGGGATGAAGCCAGGAGTCTCGCCGAGCAGCGCAAGGAGTTCAACGCATCGGTGGCGGATCGCGTGGCCAACGTCCAGGAAAAGGGGATGGACCCCGTGCAGGTCGATGTCTCCCGGCAAAAACGTCTTGCCGTGGAGCAATCCCAGGCCGAGGCTGCGTTGCAGGCGGGGAATTTTGCAACCGCGCGCAAACATGCCGAGAAGATGATCGCCCTGGCCGAATCGACCTCCGATGCGGTGCGCCGGGGTGACCAGGTGGTGATGGACGCCAAGACGGCAACAGCCCGTGCCATTCAACAGGTTCAGGCCGCGGCACAAATCGAAAACCAGGCATTTCTCGCGGAAGAAAAGGCAAACGTGGAAGCTGCCGATGCCCTGCAAACATCGGCGGCGGCATCAACCGACACGTTGACCCGATTGCGGAATGTTTTGCAAGAGGTCGATGCCGCTCTTGCCAAGGACCATACCCTCATCCTTGGAGCCGACACGAAAAAAATAGCGCAAATCGGCCCGGAAATCGATGCGATCCTGGAGAAGATCAATCCGGTGGTGCAAATCAAGGCCGAACTTCAAAGCAGTGCAACGGCGTTGGAAACCGTCATCGAGGATGTGCGCCAAGGGGCCACCGACCGGGCCAAAGCGAAGATCGATCACGCCGCCAACATTTTTGCATCATTCAAGACAGAATTTGCCGGTTGGCAGCCGGAGGTCAAGGCGACCTTCGATGCGGTTGCCGCACACAACGCCATCGATGGCCTGGTGGCCAAGATCAAGGAGATTGACAACCAGGGAGCCAAGGTGACGTTCGAAGCGGAAACCAGTGCTGCCATGGGCAAGATCGATCATTTGATTGCCCGGATCACGGACATTCCGTCCGAGAAAACAGTCACCATCAACTATATCGAACGCAAGAATGTTGCCCCGAACCAGGGGGTTGCGACGGGGTTTGCCCGTGGCGGCTTCCTGCCGGGTTGGGGCGACGAAGACAACGTCCCCGCCTGGTTGCAGCCAGGCGAATTCGTGTTGAACAAGCAGGCCGTGCGCAAATACGGGCTGGAAAAAATTCACGCCCTGAACCAAATGCGGCTGCCACAGTTCGCGCACGGAGGTTTGGTGCGGCAACTGCGATCCAAGATGCCACGGTTTGAAATGGGTGGCGTGGTGCGCAATCTGGTGATTCCGACCCTGCCACGGATGTCATTCGCGGGTGGCGGGGCGGTCACACCTCCGGTTGAAGGGGTGGTGCGACTTGAATTGATCACGAACAGCCACCGGGTTCCCCCATCCCTCACCGGCAGCCGGGCACAAGTTCGTGAGTGGGTTCAGGCATTGCAGGAGTCGCAGCGGGGGATGGCGTAAAACCCGGTTCTTTACACCGGAGAAATTGCAATACCTTCGGTGATGAAAGCCTCTGTGGCAGGAATGCTCTGTTCCCTGTTGGTTTGACGCCCCCGTCGAATCAGCCTGTTGCCGATATATTCATCAGCCTCCTCAAAGAATGTATCGGTCAGTTCTGGAGCATCGTCAGGATCAACCCACTCTGCTTCCATATTTGATTTGTTCTCGTTCATTGGCTTTCCTCAAGGAAATGATGCGGAGCGTATCTTCTCTCCGAGTCCAGACCATTACGATCATACGGTTATCAAGTTTACCAAAGGTAACAAACCGCTGTTCACCGTAATCTCTACGTTGGTCAGCCCATGTAAAATGGTGTCGAGCAAACACTTCACCTGCACGAGCAAAATCAAGATTTCTCACAAGAAGGGTCTTGTCGCGCTTTACAGGGTCATAAGTGATCTTCATATCGTCCATTGTAGTGACGTGTTCAATAAGGAATCAACCATGAAACGCCTCGGAGATCTTTTTCTTCCCGACTCCATCCAATGGAAAAATCAATACGATTGGGCACCTGTGGCCCAGGAGACGGGACGGACCCTGGGTGGCAGCCAGGTGGTGTGGAACGTCTCCCTGGTCGGTGGTCGTCCGATTGATTTGGAGGCCAGCGGCGATGTGACCTGGCTCACTCGTGTCCAGGTGGAGGCGATCCATGCCATGGCTGTGCAGCCGGGCGGCATTTTTGATCTGATCCTGGATGACGATTTGTTCCAGGTGATGTTTCGGCACCAGGATCCACCGGCAAGTTCCTTCCAACCGATTTATCCATACGCCCCATTTTTCAATGGTCTCATCAAACTGATGCAGGTGTGACATGCCCATCGAGAACCAACAGATAAAATTCATGAAGTCCCAGACCGTCAGCGATGCAGCGGGCAACGGTGGACGGATGTCCGATCTGGAGGCCGCCAACGGCGTCAAAAACAACGTCTGGCCCGACGTGCCCGCCAGCGAGCGGCAAAATGGCTCCACCAAATTCCGCAAAATATTCATCAAGGTCGCGAGTCCCGACAACCTCATGCTCAAGGAGACCCGGGTGTTCATCCAGACACCGACCCCCGCCGGGGACAGGGTGGTGTTCTTTGCGGGCACGCAACGGGATGTACAATCGGAGGTGTCCGGCATTGCGCAAATTCAATATGGCAGCGGGTCGTTGAACGCCGAGGTCTCAGCCGGGGCCTCTGTCATCACCGTGAATGTGGAAGACCCGGCGGATGCCATCTTCAGCCCTGGCCAGATGATCCGCATCTCCAACAAGACCTCGGTCGAAGATCTTGAAGGAATGGAGGAGTTCGTTTCCATCGACGCCGTCACCTGGAACGGAAACCTTGCCACCCTGACCCTGGCGGCTGGGACGACTCTGACCAATGCCTATCTGGCTGCCGATACCACCAGGGTGGCCTCGGTGTTTGAATACGGGGAGGTTTGGGCGAAGACCAGCAATTACGCCCTTTCGACAACCTCCGGAACCTTTGGTGGCTGGAATGGTTCTGGCAGTCCACCGGTTACACTGACCGAGGCCAGGATCGCGGATCACATCGCAGGCATCGAGCAGACCTGGACGCTCACGATTGGATATTACGGTCAAGATTTCCAATGCGTGGGTGATACGGTTGGACCTTTGGGACAGGGCCAGATGGCGGAACCCTTTGCGCCCAACAATCCCGCCCACTCCAGGCCCTATTTTACCCTTCCCCCGTCGTTTTGGGGTGGATCGTGGCAGAACGGTGAGGTGGTGTCATTCACCACCCACCCCGCAGCCATCCCCATCTGGGAAAAACGGATCATTCCGCCCGGCACCGATTCATTGGCCGGTGACCGGGTGGTGATCGGCGTTGCTGGAGAGAGCGAGTGATGGGTGAAGTCTCGGCAAACCTGCACCTCGACGTTCATTCCCCGTCGTCCGACCAGGATTCCCTCTCCTTTGCCCAGGATCCCGTTTTTGAACTGGTCGTGGATGGCACCGATCAGGAGGGCAACAAACCGGTCACGATCGAACACAAGTGCAATGCGGTTGTCAGCATGTCCGTTTGGCTGCAATACACCTGGAACCGCCCCCCCAACGGATTCGAAGCGTTGAAAATGCTGACCCCAGGGCAAAAGCGGGTCAAGGTATTCTGCCCCAAGGCCATGGACAAGGCGGTCAAAATCTACGTGGACAACTCCAGGGAAAGTGTGCGGAGCATGGGCCGTCGCAATGATCCGGTGACGGAAACGCTGACCTGGAGTGGCGAGGTGTGGAAGCCGCTGCGGTACCCTTATGACAATCCGGAGGCGACGATCATCGAAAGAACCGTGTTCCGGGATCGGAAGGGCAATCGGGTCGCCGAGCCAAAATATGACCGGAGAAGATGCGGTTACGCCACAGCAATGGAAGCCATCGGTGCGCTCGTCGTGCAGTATGCGCCGGGGTATTCCCTGTTTCAGATCGAGTACGATACCGGAAAACAGGTTGCCTCCAGGGAATTGTTTGAAGAGATGAAAAAATGTTGGATCAGCGGCGACATCGGCAAGGCTTCTGTGCCACCCGTGCGTCTGGTGGCCATCTCCGACCGGGCAGCGGTCAGCGCACAGTTCGAACGGTCGTTCTGGCCCAAGGGATTTCCCAAAGTACGGATCATCTTCCCCGAGGAGGTCAGGAGCAAGAATATGTTCATCGAAAATCAAGGCACCCGGGAGACGGTCACTGAAATGATACCGTTGAACGCGGACGATCCTGAAACATTGTATGGGGTAAAAAAGACGACCTCTATCGAGGGAGAAAACGAGGATGGAGAAAAATTTTATTTCAGGTTTTTGAACCCATGACCCTCATCGTGGATCTTGGCCCTTTCCAAGAAATCGTGCTGGTTCAGTTCAACAAATTTTGTTACGGACGGGCCATGATCGGTACGAGAGTCACTCAGCCCCAGGGGTCGTGGCCCGGATCGTACATGGAATACGGTTATTTTGTTGCGGACAAGGGATTCCCCGATCCCTGGCTTCAGTGGCTGGCCCAAAAGATCGCCGAACACATCCCTGATCAGTCACATCCCCGGTTCACGTGGCTACTGCAAGCAGATGCCTTTGATGAGACAACAGGCCAATGGGTTCCATTCAAGCGCGGGCTTGTCGATTTCAAGGTGAACTTTTGGCAACACAGTCCGCCGCCGTATTCGGCGCAGGTGACCGTGGATCGGATCTGGCCGGAAGGAACCCTGGAAACTGTGTCAGTGGATTCTATGACCCTGCCCTGGGCAGGGGTTCATATGTTTCACCCGGAGTACCACCTCACCCCGCAAAATCCACCGCCGCCTCCCTCCGATCCACCGGCAACCTGGCCTTATCACCCCAGCAACAGAACGTATTTCAAGGAACAAAGAATCCGGGTTTATCCGCCACCCTTGCCAGCATGAGTTGGAGTTGTGATCATGGCCATCAATCAATATCTGGATCGGGTGAAACAACCCGCCATCGTCAGCGGGACAGGGGGCTATGTGTTTTCGAATGCATCCACCCTGATGGGTTACAGGACGTTTCAGGACGTGGTCGGTGGGGTGTATGGCGTCCCTTATTGTGCGGAACATGGCGCGAATTGGGAGGTCGGGGAAGGGACTTTTGATTGGGGTGCCAATACGTTGAACCGAACTTTGGTGATCTGCACCAACCAGAGCGGGGATGGCGTTTTGCTGCCTTGGGGGACCGATGAGGTGGTCACGGTATCCCTGGTGCATCATGCCAGGTCGATCCAGAATGCAACCAACGCCGGAATCATCATTCCGAAATACGGCCCCTTGTCCGTTGCCAACGGGACGTTCAGGTTTTATCCGCCGCAGGAGATGTTTCTCCGACACCTGGATGCCTGGGTCGGGACTCCTGCGGCAGGGCAGGACATCAAGTTTACCGTCAAGAAAGGGACCTACAGCCTGGCCACGGGGATCATTGCTGCCGGGGCGTACAAGATGACCTCCCAGACGCTTCCGGTGTTCAGCATCAATCCCAATGTATGGCTTGCGATCAACATCACCCAGGTTGGAACCACCACAGCCGGTACGGATCTTTGCGTGCGATTCATGTGAATCATGGCCATTTCATCCTCCTCCATTGCCGAAGTGGCCATCGCAACGGAAAGACCACCCGTCATGGCCGTTGCCGTGCAGGCATGGAGCGAGCAGCGGTATGGCAACCTGACAACGGGGACGCAAAACGCGCAGAGCTATGGCATGTTTGCCATCACCGCCGCCAGCGAACAGCGGTATGGCAACCTGATGGCAGGGACGCAAAACGCGCAGAGCTATGGCATGTTTGCCATCACCGCCGCCAGCGAGCAGCGATACGACCACTGTTTTCTGCCGCGCATCGCCCACCTGCAACGGTACGGTGGCTTGATGTCCGAGGCCCAAGGGGCGTTCCCGTATGGCAACGGTCCGGTCCAGGGACAACACGACCAACCGATCACATTTACCCTGGACATTGCTTTTTCACAGGGATGGACCCTTATGGCGGTCATGCGGGCACAATGTGCGCAGCCATGGACTTCCACCACGTCGGTCATGATGCAGGGTACCTTTCGGTATGACCTGTTGGCGCGCAATCCCGTCTTGGCCTCATCGAGGCAAATATGGAATCTGTCCGATGACCGGTCGGTCCGGCGTGCAGGCAACGTCATTCGTGCCTTTCATTTCGGAGAATTGATATGATCGGCTCCATCATTTCCGCCACCCTGTCCCAGGCGGAAATGGATTTTGCCTGGAGTGGTACTTTTGAGGTGACAAACCCGGCATCGTTTCAGCGCATCCGCATCGATGATCCCATCGATCTGGAACTGGGTGGTGAAATCTTTAAGTTAATTGTTGACAACAAAACGCTGGAGCGGGATGGCGTTGGCATGCCACGGCTCACAGTCTCGGTAATCAGCCCCACGGTGCGTTTTACCACACCTCGCGCTACCCCATTGGACAGAGTTTGGGACTCGCCCGTGTGGGCCAGGGACGCGGCAGAAGAGTCCATTGGCGAAGCCGTTGAATGGGACTTGGTGAACTGGCTGATCACAGGAGGGCGTCTGGCAGTGCACGAGGCCTTACCACTGGATGTCGTCCGCACCATTACCGCAGCCGTAGGTGGCTTGGTGGAGTCCCTGCCGGATGGGACGCTCCGGGTCCGGCATCGCTTTCCGGTGGCAGTGCCAGCCTGGGCGACGGCCAACGTGGATCATGTTTTGACCGATGAGTCCGACAACCTCTCTTGCCGCGAATCCCACATCCTGCGCACCCGGGTCAACAAAGTGCTGGTCCGGGGCTATTTGCCATCTGGAACAGGGTTCTTATCCGTCGAGGTTGACTCGCGGCCTGACGGTTTGAACCACGGACGCACCAGCTTTTTTGCCGGAGACACGGCCCACCTGCTGGTGCATGCCGGTGATGATGTTGCCTTGGAAGACCCGCTTGTTTCCGCCGGGGTGATCCTGCCGGGGGGATGGCAGGTGATCAGCATGACGCAGGATCTGGTGTTCAACAGGGTGGCGACTGCCACATTGGACAAACCCGCCATCGGCATTGACTCGGTGATCTGGATCGGCAATGACCTGGGTGATCTCACCCTGGAGTCCGACAATCGCACGGTTTCTGTCCCGAATGCGGGTGTGGCCATCGCCAGAGTGACGTATCGTTCCATAGCGTGTGCCTGGGGCCTGTCCTCGCCATCGACCGTGGCCGGGTTGAGCGAATATCCGGTGCAGGTCCATTTCTCAGGTACGACTGGAGAAGTACTTGATGCAGGCGAGATTTTTTGCCAACGGGGTGATGGGGCGTTTCGTGGCACGGACATCTCCGACCCGCTTCTGACGACTGATGAAGCCAAGCGTTCCCGTGGTCGGGCGGAAATCGATGCGGGTGAATCCCTCCAGGAGGTCTCATTGACCTGCCTGCATCGGCCAGGATTTATGCCGGGGCAGCTCGTGGAAGTTCACGATGCCCTGATGGGTCTCTCCTGGCGCGGCAAGATTACCTCGGTGAGCCATTTCGCCGCCGGGGCGAAACTGATCACTTCGTTGGAGTTGTTGCGCTATGTCCAGCCCTCTGTTTGACCTGCGAGAACTTCTCTCCGGAAACGCGCCGGTGGCGGGGATGGTGATTTCAATCGATCATGGCGTGGCACAGGTGGCAACAAGGAAGGGGGTGGTCGAAGTCGCTGCTGAAGGGATCAGGGTTGGTAACCGGGTGGTGGTGAAGGACGGTCGAGCAGTAAGAGTGCAGGATGTCGTTGATGCGCCGGTGTTTCTTGTGTGATGTCGCCATCCCTGCCGCTCCCCTTGATCCGCATCCTTGCATCCGTCGGGAGTCCCTGCGTCTTGTTCAGGTTTACATCGCCGGACTCAAACCCAATGTGGCGTTCAGGTTGTCGCCGACAACGACCAGGTCCAGTCCGTCGGGAAATTTTCGCGCCAAACATGCCGGGAATATTTTCATCAGTGTGGCGAATTTGCTTGATTCTTGCGGGGGTGGGTAATCATAATGTGGATTCATGGAATGGAGGGTGACCGAAGGAATTTTTTCGCGAGTATCGGCCCTCTCTGACTGTTTCCCTACAACCGGCGCGCCAGTTCCCAACTTTACTATATTTTGGAGGTTTAATGATTAAATTCTTAGGCAATTTGATCGTATTTGTAACTTTAGCGGCAATGTCCATGACAGGATGCGGAAATATTGTAGTACCAGGACAACATCTCACTGTCACTACAAACATCAAGCCCTGTCTTCAATCAAAATACGACGGTGATTTTGGTTTAACACTTGGAGTTGAACAAATTAAGTGGCAAGACAAGCTGGTCAAGTTTGGCATTGATAATCTGCCAAAATCACAGAAAAGAATGCTTGAGCAGCAATTTACATGGATTCCTCAGGACAAGTTCATAGTATTTGACGTTTACCTTGAAAACCGCGCTCAAAGTCCGGTGACATGGAACCCCAGGAATGCACCAGTGTTCGCTCTGCTTGATAAAAAGGGAACCATGTATAATGCATCAGGACAGAACGAAGGGAATATGGATGATATCTCAGCAAAGATAATGATAGGTGCGACAGTAAACCCAGGACGGAAACTGAGAGGAACAGTCGTATTCGACGTTCCTAGAACGGATTCGTATGTTCTGCTCGTTAAACAAGGTAAATGGACAGGTGGATGGAGCGTTATTGGCGGCAATGAATTTATGAGATGCAATGTTGATAGTTAACACGTATAAGATCGTAGCCGTTCAGGCTCCCTCTCCCTCTGGGAGAGGGCCGGGGTGGGAGGATGTCATTTATGCAGCTTAAAAGTTTGGTCAGCGTCTTTTCGACTTATTTCCTCCTGATTGGCTTGGCCATCTGCTTGGCTATGGTTCCGTCGGTAGTCGATGCAAGTGATTCTGACAAAAATGTTTACACGGTCCAGGTTTCTGCGAGTCGCTCGCGCGAGGACGCCATTGCCGAAATGGAAAAACTGCGACGACAGGGTTTTACCCCTTTCATGCTGGATATTTATAATAGTAAGAACATCCTCTGGCATACTGTACAGATTGGCTATGATACCAATTTACAGGTCGCTAAAAAACAAGCCCGGAAATTCAGGAAGAAAAGTGGGAAAAGTGCCGAAGTGTTAACGCTTCCCGCAACATCATTTGCTTACTTTAAGCTGCGTGCATCAGGAGAATCTTTTGAAGGGACTCAGAAATTATGGACAAATCAGCCATCACCAGCGATAGAAGAGCCTCCCAAAAATTTATCTGGTACCTATTCGCAGCAACCATCAGTGAGTTTGAAGGACATAAAACCAGACGTCTCTGATCCTGTGACCGATGGTAAGAAATTGAAGAGTATGGAACCAGACGTCCCAGATTCTTTAGACGTCGCGAGCCCTTTGACCAATGATAAGAAATGGTATGTTGTTGCCAGTGTTGGTGTATCTCATGTTGGTAAAAGTTCTGAAGATTTGGATCGCGACCTTTCCTCTCAAGGTTTTACCACCACTTCCTCAATCGATAGAACCAACCAAGGTTTAAAGTTGATTGGAGGGTACAAGTTTGCTCGGTATTTAGGAGTTGAGGCTGGTTTTGTCCATTTCACGAAAGTCAACACCAAGATAGACGCATCTAATGCGGGCGGCATTGCCAATGCGGTCGTCAACCACGCTCCATTGACGATGAACGGTGCTGTAATGTCTGGGGTTGGCACTTGGCGAATTACCCCTGAAATCGCTTTACATGGAAAGGCCGGTGGATTTTTGTGGAACGGAAAGGTCAACGCCAACGCCCTGGGGGATAGCGTAACCCGCAAAGATGATGGCATCGATCCAATATTGGGTGTAGGTGCCGAGTTTAACATATCAGACCAGACGTTGTTTCGTATCGAATGGGATCGGTATTTAACTTCCGATAAGATGGATCTCTTTTCTTCTGGAGTTGGAGTCCGGTTTTAATGCGTATACTTACAAAAAGACAATTAATACCTCCTTTTGGCTATCCATTGATTGTTGGTCTGGTATTGGTTCTGCTTGTTATTTCTGGGTGCTTTGAAGGGGGTAACGTTGATATTATAACCAAACAAACATCTGATGACACTGATATCAGTTCCTCTGGCGGGGACGGTATTGGACCTGATGATAATATTTATATAGTTACTTTCGATGGTACATCCTCAGACTCATCAGAATCTTCAGCAAATAATAACGCTTCACTGTTAGCAGACTTCGAAACAATAGATATACCAAAGAGAGGATTTGCAAATAATTATTCTTCATTTGATTTTCTATCAAAAACTGGTGCCAGATTTGATCGCCTTTTATCTTTTAGTACAAAATTTGCGTTCGCACAATCATTTGATAGAGTGAGATGGTTATCTCAACATGTGCAGATGGATTCTGAATTTTGTTATGAAGAAAAGAAAAAATATCCGGGAAATGCCTATTGCGGATTTGCTTCAGTCTTGATGGGAGCGGACTATCTTTTAAATGGGGAAACTACACCAAAGGCACCAGCGACCCTTGGTTATAGTGATGATACGTCAAGATGGATCGTAAATTCTGTAAAAGATGCATTCAAAGATAAATACAGTCCATGTGGCGGCCTCCTTGGTATCCTTCCAGATGATGACATACCAACGTTTGCTAAAGAGCTAGGTGTGAGTAAACCAGACTCACAATCAAAATCTGATGGAGCCACACCATTTGATAAAACAAGTCGTTCTAAAACTGCAGCAGAAGAATGGCTTAGAACCGCCTTGAATAATCGTCGGCCTGTAGTTGCAAGAATTCCTTACCAAGGTAATAAAATTCTTGGGCAAAAATCAAGAGAGAATTATTTCTCAGGAGGAACAAAAACAGTAGAAATGAAGGCAGACCCAAAGTCGGAGAAAGACCCAGAGTCGGTTGTTCGTCATTGGATATTGATCGCTGAAATAAATGACGATACGGTTTTGACCTATGATCCGGATCCGCATGCCAAGAATGAAGAAGCTGGCATAAGGAGGTATACCAAGAGTTCATTTTTTGAACAGCTAGTAGACAATAGGAATAAATCTAAAGGTCGGATGTTTATGTATCAATTATGTGCGGATTGTGAATCTGGTACAGAGGCATTTGCAGCACCAGCCCAAGGAGTAACATTAAGCCTTAATCATTTGCACACAGCAGGCAACAGCACTCCCATTGTGTCACCTCTTGTTCCAAATTGCCAGTTTTCTTCACAAAACATGCCTCCTGGACTGTCATTGGATACAGAAGGGCGGATTAATGGTACGGCAACACAAACAGGATCATCTTCACCGACAATTATAATGCAATGTAACAATGATAATGTTAATCGTGTAGCGACAAAAAATATTAGTATGACAATCGTTTCAGATAATTTGAATACCACACCAGGGACGGATACAATAGCCAGCATTGATCTTATTACCCTATCAAAGCTCAAAAATGGTAAAGTTGGAAATATATATTCATTGCCACTTTCCACATCCAGAGCATCTGATTCTTTATCTTTCAGCGTTATTGACGGAAAATTACCACCCGGCCTAAACCTGACTGGCGGTACTATTGTGGGAAAACCAACTCTAAGTGGTACCTACAGTTTCGATATACGTGCAACAATATCAACAGCTTCAGCTACGAAAAACTTTACAATAGTTGTCGATCCCCAAACGGATGCTCTAGTAATTGCGCCAACGCTAAATAAAATACAACCTGATACCGTTTTAGGCAAAAACGGACAGCAGCTAATGAAGTTAGTCGGTTCTGGATTTAGCGATGGCTCGCGTGTTCGCCTTGTGGACATTACCAACAATGTAACCTATGAAAAAAGTCCGGTATCCGTAAAGGATGCCGAAATTGAGATTAGAGCCAACTTCTCTACAGACAAAGCCACCTGGACGGCTACTGTAGTAGGGCCAACAGGATTGGAGTCTGCACCTGTTTCATTTTCAGTGTTGGCTCCAAGTACAGAAGCAAGTCGTCCCATCGTGTGGCCAAGAGCTTGGACGCAGCCACTTGATGACGACCTCAGAGTGACTGCAGAGTATGGAGCCTTTGGTAAAGATTGTTCGAATGCCGATCTAACGGCAGTGTATACATACTATCTCGATAGTGGTCGACTGGAACACCTCGGCTTGGACTTATCTGCTGCTGCTGGAAAAGTTGTAAAGAGCATTGCACCGGGTAAGGTTATCTATAGTGGAAAGATGTGGACTGAAAAATGGGCTGACGTTATTCTGGTAGAACATTGGACTACCAGTGCGGAAACTTTCACAGCGGTATACGGCCATCTTAATTCAAGTGTGAAAAAAGGCGATGAAGTCAAGGCAGGAGACCAGCTTGGTACAGTTTATAATCTGCCGTCTCCGTATGGATCTCATCTTCACTTTGGCGTTGCAAAAGACAGGCAAACCTCTGTTCCAGGATTTTCCAGTGATAACAATTCAACAAATGGCGCATGCACACAGCATCCTGGTGTAACTATTAATCCAGAAACTTTCTTGCAAGGGAGATCACCGGCAGATGTTGCTCCTACAAATGCAAAGTTGGCTATTCCAATCAACTTGACGCCTGGCAGTGAGACGAGTCCAGGAAGCACCGTAGGGAGTGGTCAAGTCACCTTAAGTTGGTCCTCAGTAACTGGGGCAACGTATTACGAAGTCATAGTTAAAGATACTGATACAGGCTCTTCACAAAGCACGACTGTAAAGACTACATCTTATAGTTCCAACCTTGTCCCTGGAAAAAAATATCAATGGTATGTTTCTGCATGTAACGGTAACGGCTGCTCCAAACACACCTTAGGTCAATATTTCCAAACTCCAGGAGATAGCATACCAGATACGCCGACCATCGACATGACCAACTCTGTATTTGGAAGTATTACCGGTCCAGGTACAATGATGAGTAGTACGTCGGTAAGCCTGTCATGGAGTACGATGAGTCGGGCGACACGCTACGAACTAGGTGTTCGGGATGTCACTACCAATAACCTCGTTGTAGATACCTCTATTGTTGGAACATCCTATACTGCAAATCTGGATCCAGAAAAACAATACAAGTGGAATGTCGCTGCCTGTAATAGTTCCGGATGTTCAAAATATACAACTCCAATCTATTTTCAAACACCAAAACTCGCTGCCTCATTTTCACCGCCTGTTGTAACCTTGACCGATGGCCAGATCGGTTCCAATCCTCCTGTCCCTGTAGCAGGTACCTTGACTGTCAATAGTGGTTCATCTGGTACATCAGGGACATTGAGTGCCAACAATCCTGACGGTGGTTCATTGACCTATAGTATCGTGACCAATGGGTCGAAGGGGGTGGCAACGATCACTAATTCTGCCACCGGAGCCTACACCTATGCGCCAAACGCTGGTAGCAGTGGGACGGATACATTCACCTTCAAAGTTAACAATGGCAAAGTGGATTCCAATGTTGCGACGATCACGGTCACGATCACTCCGGACAGCGCGGTGGTGCCGACCATCACTTCATTGAGCCCGACCAGTATGACCGCCTCTGGGACGCAACAGACCCTGACAATCAACGGCAGCAATTTTGTTGCTGGTAACCTGGTTCAGTTCAAGTGGGGCGTAGGATCAGAAGCCAATATTTGGAAAAATTCGACTTCGACACCGAGTGTGACGTCCAACCAAATCAGCCTGGGTATATATCCTGGCACCGTCTCCGATACGATTCATGTTCGTGTATGTACCAACAGCGATGCAATCAATTGTTCTTCACAACAATCTATGACAGTAACGTCTGCAACTTCATTTTCACCGCCTGTTGTAACCTTGACCGATGGTCAGATCGGTTCCAAAGGTATCGTTGCCAAGACCGGTCAAACCACATCTTATGCAGCGGGGGACGATGGTGCCCTGCAAAAGGGCGTTGCTTGGCCCAACCCGCGCTTCACCGATAATAGCAACGGCACGGTCACGGACAATCTGACAGGTTTGATTTGGCTCAAGAGTGCCAATTGCTTTAACCCTCAGGATTGGACCTCTGCCCTGGCCACGGCCAAAGGGTTGGCCAATGGGCAGTGCGATCTGGCGGATGGCTCCGTTGCCGGTGATTGGCGACTACCCAACATCAACGAACTGGAAAGTTTGGTCGACTATAGTCATCATTGGCTCTATCAGGAGGCCGGGTATCCGTTTTCGGGCGTCCGGCTCAGCCACTATTGGTCGGGCTCCACGCACGCCCACTACACGTCCGGCGCCTGGTACGTGCACCTCGGCTACGGCATCGTGTACCACAACGACAAGGCGAACAGCAACCTTGTCTGGCCTGTGCGAGGCGGAGAATGATGGTCCCCTCTTCCCTGTCATCCATGGATCATCCCCTGTTCACTGCGGAGAACCTTTATTGGGCCTGGCGAAAATGTAGGCGTCGAAAAAGCCATATCCGGAGCGCTACCGATTTTGAGTACAATCTGGAAGAGAACCTGTTCGCCTTGCGTGATGAGTTGCGGCGGCGACGTTACTGTCCCGCTCCCTCGCGGGCCTTTCTGGTGGCAAAGCCCAAACGTCGGGAAATCTTTGCAGCTCAATTTCGTGACCGCGTGGTCCATCATCTTCTCGTGGATCACCTGGAACCGGGTTGGGAGCGCCGTTTTATTCATGATTCCTTTGCCTGCCGTAAAGGCAAGGGGACCCATGCGGCGGTGGAACGACTGCGTTCCATGACGCGCCAAGTGACTGCCAACGGTTCCCGCCCGGCGTGGTATCTGCAGTTGGACATCAAAGGCTTCTTCATCTCCATCGATCGGCGGATCCTTTTTTCAAGGTTGGTGGCGCACGAAATAGATCCCGTCGTCCTCGATCTGATCCGGCTTCTGGTTTTCCACGACCCCACCCGGAATTGCCGCTTGTGCGGTCAGCCCATGTCCGCGTTTCAGGCGTTACCGGCCCATAAGACCCTGTTCAAGGCTGCCTCGGAGTGTGGGCTCCCCATCGGCAATCTGACCAGCCAGTTTTTCGCTAACGTCTATTTGGATACACTGGATCAGTTTTGTAAGCATCACCTGAAAATCCGGCATTATGTCCGCTATTGTGACGATTTCGTGATTCTGGCCAACCATGCGGACGAGTTGCGGGTCTGGGAGCGGCAGATTGAAACATTTCTCTGGGCTCACCTCCGATTGCGTTTGAATGAGAAAAGGAAACTGCGCCCCGTTTCCGACGGTATCGATTTTCTGGGATACATCGTGCGCCCGGATTATCTTCTGACACGCAAGCGTGTGGCGGGCGCTCTTCGGGAAAGACTGTCCGGAGCTCAAGCCATTCTGGTAGCTGAAGGTATGACGCTGGCTGAGGGGGAATCCCGTTTTTTCCCTTGGAACCGGACTCTTATGAACCGAGTCAGACAATGGCTGGTCTCCTTTCGCGACCATACCGAACGGGCCTCCAGTCACCGTCTTTGGGGTGACATGATACGCCGTTTCCACTGGTTGGATGAATATTTCATCTGGCGCAACGGCATCCCAAACTTTCGTTACCCGCCACCCTTCCATTCTCAGAGTTTTAATCAGCAGAAACGTTGGTTCCTCAGTCTGTTTCCGGATCACGTGGTCATGATCCGATTGGGCTCCTACTGGGAGATCGCTGCGTCCCGCGCCGACCTGTTACCTATTCCCAGTTGGCACGGTCGGCGTTTTACTGAACGCAGTTTCCAGGCGATCAACCGCATCCTTCTGACTCGATGGGGGCGTGTGGTCTGGATTGATGAGACCGGACGGAGGATCACTCCCATTGCGGAACGAGTATTGACAGGACACTGGCCGGGGAATTTTTCGGGTTGTCCACCAAAACCAGATTCTCCAATGGTTGTTGAAGAGCGGCATGGAGGTGAAAAGCCTCCTTTTCAGCAGGCGGAACAAGGGTGAATGAATTTTGCAAACCCGGACCAGCCGGGTGTGAGGGAAGGAAGGGGACGCTCGGTCAGGATCAGGACCAACCTCAGATGAATGCAAAAATGAAATTTGCGGCTGCTCCAGAGAGTGAAGAAAAGGCGGCACCGTCAACGCGGGTGAGGCGGAAGGGACGAAAACCTGGAGGATAGATGCTGTTCTGAAGAGTTGATTGGCCGAGTAACGATCGGGTCTTTGGCTACTGTAGTCGTGGTTGTGGGAGTGACATATCGGTACTGAAGTGACGGCCTTGGAAGGGAGGAAACGGTGAAACGGATGCGCATGTTTTTGGATAACGGGGTAGCAGAGTGGATACTGGCCATATCTTTATTTTTTGTATTTTCCTCAGTGCATGCTGCGGGAGCGCCGCCCGCCCCGGTTCCCAAGACGGGCCAGACCACTTTGTATGGCGCTGGCGACGACGGCGCGTTGCAAAAGGGTTTGGCATGGGCCACCCCCCGCTTTTCGGACATGGGAGATGGGACGGTACGGGATACCCTGACCAGTCTGATCTGGATGAAAAATGCCAATTGTTGGGGTGACATGGCTTGGTTATCCGCCCTGGCCAAGGTTGCTGGTCTTAACGGTGGCACGGAAACCTGTTCCGGCTATACCGGGAACCAAACCGACTGGCGTCTGCCGAGTATCAAGGAACTTAGAAGCCTGATCGACTATGGTCATTTCAAACCGGCGTTGTCGGCTGGGTATCCGTTTTCGGGCGTCCAGACCAACTACTATTGGTCTGGATCCACGGTCGCGAGTGGCACGTCCGGCGCATGGGTCGTGAGCCTCGACAACGGCTACGTGAACGACAGCGACAAGACGTACAGTTTCTATGTCTGGCCTGTGCGAGGCGGACCATAGGGCCTTGGATACTTTGGGTGCTTTGCGAGGGGGGAGTGCAGAGGGGGGAGGCTTCCCCCCTCTGCCCGCCGCAGGCGGGATTCTTGTACATAAGAAAAGTAAAAATTCCCAGGACTGTCCCTTTCGTTTTATCCATCCGGCCAATTCCAAGCTCAGTACAAGGCTGATTTGACAAATTTCAGTAGACTGTGAGGGTGAAATCCTGGACAATCTGACCGTGGAATAGTTGTTTCACCGTGGCCGAATGACAGTCAAGATCGTTCATGATTTTGCAGTAATCTATCCACGAACTGATCAAAAATATTGAGGTAATAATGAAACCTGGGCGCATGATATTTTCCACATTATTTTTGCTGATATTTTTCACCGCTTCATCTCATGCTGGTGATGTCGGTATTGCATCTGACGGATCAATGACCTGGAAGGCTGGTATTGATGGGGTCGAGATCGAGTGGAATGCAGATGGTTCGGTCAAACGGTTGTACTCACGCTACAGCCATCCTGTTGAATTCGCTGACAGGCGTGGAATAATGACAGCGCAGACGATTGCAGAAGAAAAAGCAAAGGGAGCAATTGTAAGGTTTATGAATCAATCGGTGGGTTCCAACAGAATCGTCACCGAGGTAGAGAATGATATCAACAAGGCAACGCAAGAGCGTCAGTCGGGAGCAAACGCGACTGTCCGAAAGATGGATGAGCGTACCCTTATCTCCAATTTAACAGAAGTGACGACATCGTTTGCGGCTGGGAAGTTAAGCGGGGTGATTATCCTGGAACGTGGTTATGAAGAAAAGATGCAGGAGGCGTGGGTCGTTGTTGGGATAAGTCAGAAAACGATCAACTCAGCACGGTCTGTGAGTCAGATGACATCTGGTGGGGCAAGTGCGCCCCAGGTCGATCAACCCTCTGCCAAAAGATCAGAAAATGATCCAGGACACCAAGGATCTGAAATTCGGCGCACCAACCAGAAGGACTGGTAATGTTCATTGGCAGCATTGAAATGGGGATGCGATTTTTGATCTTGGTGCTGGTTGCCACTCAGATCGGTGTTTTTTCCATTCCAGCGTATGCACAAGAGTCCGCCACCTCCATAACCGTAACAGGTAACGGTGCGACTCTTGATGAAGCCAGGAATGATGCGATCAGACTTGCATTACAACAAACCATGTCCCAGCTTGTTGTTGTGGATCGTGCGATCAGCAACAACGCAGTTCTCCGGGACAAGGTTATGAGTACCATGAACGGATATATCGATGCGATCAAGGAGCGTAAAGTAGAGAAGACAACGACCGGTTTTTCATTCACAGCTGATATCTCAGTCTCAGCAAGCCGTAT
The DNA here is from genome assembly GCA_015228815.1 of Magnetococcales bacterium. Lineage (NCBI taxonomy): Bacteria > Pseudomonadati > Pseudomonadota > Magnetococcia > Magnetococcales > Magnetococcales bacterium. The sequence goes on from JADGCV010000010.1 coordinate 111,466, forward strand.
CACTAATTTCCTTGGCATAACGCTGGCGTAAAGGGTGAAGTGGCTGGAACTGAAATATTGTCTGAAGTGAACAGGAAGCTGGCTCAACAAGATGCAGAAAAACTCCAGGCTAGAGCACGGGGCGAGATATTTGACCGGATTTTTCATGGATATCCGGTGGATGCGTTGGATGTAAAATTAACCAAAATTGATATTTCAGAAACAGATCCAAATATTCTGGTCTTGAGTCTGCAACAATCTTTTAAAGATTCCTTTATTAAATCATTTGAAAGTACTGTGCGTGCCTTGAGTCTGTTTCAGTGCAAGGATAGGAAACGTACTTTGCCAACAACAGGCAGGTACGCCTCTGATGACGTAACACAGATTGCTGAAGAAACGTTATTCTTTCCGACCAAGTGTCGTGGCCCGCATCAGCTACAATTATCTGAAGTTTCTAAATTATTCGGGATGGTCTGTTTAGGCTTGCATGATGTTGTTCGATGCTATGGGTTGCCAAAAGTTGATTACTGTTCGTCATGCCCATTCAAAACCAAAGACCATGAATTTTCATTGAATAACGTCGTTGTCTTTGGAAGGTTTATCGATACAGCGTGGCAATCTGCGTTAATTAATTCTCAAAAATGCATGATTGGTGTAGCGTCACAACCGAGAAACATTTCAACAGATACTGCTTATGTACACTTTGATCTAGATTATAAAGCTTCGTATCTTTGCAATTGCACAGAAGAAGATGATAGGTTTTTCAAAGCAACCGAGAAAAACAAACCGAGGTTTATTGCTGCATTAGATTTTGACCCACGAACTCTATTGCTCAAGGTTAATCGCTCATCTATTGATCTGAAGAGAGCAAAATATTTAGTCACTGTTGCAGGGATGACATCTCAATCTTGGTCTGAAGAAGACATTATTAAGAACAAGAGATGGATTTTGAATCTTGTACCTGACGCATCACCTGAATCCAGTGACGGATGCGCTCTATTGGATGATGCTGTTCAGCGACAAATGAGTGGTGGGAATCCATGAGATATTTGAATTGATCCAACCTGCTCATTGATCAAATCGGTGCTATTTCACGTCTTGTCCCTCCCGATTGGTCCATCAGGCCAGATTTTGGACGCAATGGACGCCAGATTCGACAGATTTTGATGGACTGGAAAGGTGAAATCCTGGACAATCGGGGTATGGAGGAACCGATTCCGCGTGGCCCAACATCTCGGCATCAAGTTTCGGGCGTCGTGTTTACGGGTGGTTTGATGACGTGGGAATTGGGTGTCAGTGCTGACTTGAGGCCAACAGGGTATGGAAGATCAGAAAGAAAAGAACCGGTCCCAGTACGATACCACCCTGAAGGATTTGTTTGAAAAGCCGCCGCAACGTTTGTTGCAGATTCTGATCGGACGGGAGGCTGTAGAACTTCTGCCAGTGGAATTTGCTTCCACCCAAAAGCGTCTTCCCGATCTGCTGTTCTTGCTGAAGGATGATTCGATTTTTCATCTGGAGTTGCACGGCAGATCTGAGGCCATGGGCTGGCGCATGCTGATGTATTACTCGTTGATACGTCAGCGTTATCCGGGCAGAGTTCTGGTTCAGAAGGTGCTTTATGTCGGGCTGAAAGAGTGGCAGTCTGGATCGGCTATCGAAGAGCCGAATTTATCCTTCCGCTACGAGGTGGTTGACATCCGCAGCATTGATTGTCGGGAGCTGCTGGACAGCCCGTCCTTGGAGGAAAACATCCTGGCTATCCTTTGCCGGATCGACAACCAAAAAGATGTGATCCGGGAAATCTTGTATCGAATCAGTGAACTGCCGGTAAAAGCCAGGGCTGATGCCCTGACAAAGTTGGTCATCTTATCCAGGTTGCGCAGACTGGAAACGGTAGTCAAAACGGAGGCTGAAGAAATGTCACTGACCTTCAACGTTATGGAAAACGATGTGCTGCGGCCTTTGTTCGTACAGGCGCAGATGGATAGCGAAAGAAAAGAAGCGGCTAAAATCCTGACTCGTCAGTTGCAACGCCGCTTTGGCACCGTGCCCGATTGGGCCAGCGAAAAGATTGCCGGGGCAGACCTGTCTGCCTTGGAGGATTGGAGCCTTCGCATCTTCGATGCCCAGTCTTTGGATGAAGTTTTCTCGGATAAAGTGTGATGTGACCAAGGAGGTTTTCGGCGAATTCTTTCGGTAACCGGTCGATACCCAATGCGAACTTTTTCTTTCCGTGTGTATGGGTGTTCAAGAAAATATTTATTTTTTACAATCATATATTCACGTTTCCGACTCCAATTCGCCCACCGAAGCGGATTCGGAATTTCTCCATATTGCGTTGCAACCAAAACGGAGAATAGTTCGAAATAGGGTACACTCGCTCCACCATTAAAGTAATAAAAGGTTTTCTCCACGTAATTGCCGCCAACCCTGGCGGCTTTTGCGTTTTTGAAAACCACAATGTTTCCAATAGTTAGCAACGACGGTTTGGAAATGAATTTGGTCTGGTGTCGGACCCGCCGGAGTCGGAAGTTGCCTTTTTCTTCTCTCTCTGCCAATATTCTCCAAAAGCTCTGGACTCACCCCCTGGTGAGTCCGACAAAACCGGACTCACTTTTCCAGCGTAATATCAGAGATTAACATGAGTCGCTGATATTGGACTCGTTCGATAGTCAACTTGGTTGGCGGGAAAATGAAATGCCGTTCAAACCCGGCTCCGGTTGTGGTATCGCCTCCCGCGCAGAGAAGACCTATCTCATTGCGCACCAATCCGTGTTCTTCCTGCCGCCGTCGTAGGGCACAGCCAGTCCCGCCCCGATCAGCATCTCTCCCACGTCCATTCCGTCCGCCACCACTCTGGCCACAATGCGAAAGTACTTGTCCCGTCCGGTCTTCCGCAATGTGATGCACTTTGCGTTCTCCAGCAATTGGCGCACCCGCTCCCTGGCCTCCAGGGCCATCCGCTTTTCCTCCGGGCATTTGGCCCGGATCTCCGGCGTATCCACCCCTCGTACCCGCACCGGAATGCCCTCCCCGAACAGGGGATGAGTACCGGGGATATCGAAACGCAGGGTGTCGCCATCGTAGTTGCCGAGATAGATCACGCCTTCCAGATCGCCATAAGTCCGCCGTCCCTCCCAGGAGAGTGTTTCCGGAGATGGGAAAAACAGCAGTATTCCTATGATGATGAGAAAAACGGGGCGCATTCTGGACCATGCGTTTCGGCTTGGAAAGACGACGAGGCACGGTTCTGATACTAAGGACTCCTTAGTATCTTCGCAACAGACAAGCTAAGAGAATCTTAGTCCACGTCAATTTCATGGACATGGGCTGGGATGACCAAGACACCGATACCGAAACGACTCAAGGAGGCCAGAGACCGGGCGGACCTTTCCCAAACCGACCTGGGAATCGCCGCCGGGATGGACCCGTCCGGGGCAAGTGCCAGGATGAACCAGTATGAGCGGGACAAGCACGTCCCCGACTACCAGACCCTGAGGCGGATTGCCGCTGTTCTGGGGTGCCCCGTTCCCTACTTCTACGCCGAGGACGACACCCTCGCCGAGATCCTATTGCATCTGGGACGAATGGGCGACGCCGGGAAGGCGGCGTTGTTGGAGGCGTTGAAACGATCAGCCGTCGAGGGCGATATTTCCGGACCCTGATCTTGCTTCGCGACGAAGGGAGGCCATTACTTCCTCGATCTTTTCCAGTTCCTCGACGATCACCTGCATGACCATGAACAGGGAGGCGGCGGGAGGTTTGTCATCGGGATCTGGGCGGGCGGCGGTGCCGCATTCGGCGACCATCCGCGCCACGGCCAAGGCCTTGGAGAGGCTCAGGTTGATGGTGTCTACCTGTTGCAGGGTCAGAGAATGGGGGTCGTCCATGGTGGTGCTCCTGGGTGGGAGGTTGAGGAAACGACCGGATCATGGACCATTCTGGTTATTACTCAAGTAAATCAATAGGTTCGTAACTCGTCTCACCGAAAGCCCCACACCTCTCGCTGTTTCGGCCACTCCATGGGAAACGGCTTGGCCAGCTCCCGCCACGTCATGATGTCGGGCTGGCGGTCGTCGAGAATGGCCTCGATGATGTCTGGGGCCAGCAGCGTCAGGCGCAGCACCTTGGCCACGTAGCCCGGGTTTAACATTGGGGGGAGCCTGGGAGGGAAAAGCACACCACTTTTGGCGATGCTGAGTCATATAAGTATTTGAAATATATAAATATGCTATTTTCAGATTTTGAAATGTAGTGCCATACTTGAAGTTTTTGCACTTGTGCCCCACAGCATGCCGATGTATCATGGCCGCATGTACATCCGTCGAACAAAAACCCGAAATTCCTCGACCGGCGAATCCTACCATTCCCACAGGCTTGTCGAGTCCAGGCGGTTTGGCAAAAAGGTCAGACAGGTAACCCTGCTGAATCTGGGCCGCCACTTTTCCGTTGCTCAAGACCAATGGCCCACCTTGTGCGCGCGTATCGAACAACTGGTGAGCGCGCAAAGCTCGCTGTTGGATGTGGAGTGCTCCGTGAGTGTTGAACGGGAGGCGCAACGGATTGCCAGCCAGTTGCTGACCAGGCAGGCCGACCAGGAGACAGCCAGTCAGGGTCATGAAGAGAACAACGCCCACCGTCAAATAGGAAAGGATGATCTCTCCGGCGCTCGGTCCGTCATGGAGATCCCGGCTCAGGAAGAACCTGTCATTGTGGATTCTTTGGAGTCCGTCCGCCCCCGAACCGTTGGGGTTGAACATGTGGCCCTCAACGCCATGAACCAGGTTGGATTTATTGACCTTCTTGAAAAATCAGGCTTTACAGGTCCCCAGAGAATGGCCGCCGTGGGATCTATCATTGGGAGAATGGCTGATCCTGGCTCCGAGCGTGCCACGTATCGATGGCTTGGAACCAGAAGCGCTCTCGGGGAGTTGTTGGATATGGATTTCGAGGCCATGAGCATGATGCAACTTTATCGCGTTTCCGATCTTCTGATCAGAAATCAGGAGGCCATTGAGAAAGGCCTGTTTAATCAACTGAATGATTTGTTTGGCTTTTCATGTACTGTCACTTTGTATGATCTGACCAATACATTTCTGGAAGGCGAGGCGCAGGAGAATCCAAAAGCGCAGCTCGGCCATTCCAAGGAGAAGAGATCCGATTGTCCCTTGCTGACCATGGGGTTGGTAGTCGATGGCAGCGGCTTTGTGCGGCGCTCCAGGTATTTCGCTGGAAACGTTGCCGAAGCCGGAACCTTGGAGCAGATGCTCCAAGGACTGGCTGCTCCCAAGGGGGCCATGGTGGTGATGGATCGTGGCATTGCAACCGAAGCGAATCTTTCCTGGTTGCGCGATCAGGGATACCGTTATCTTGTGGTCAGCCGGGAACGAGGCCGGCAATTCGATTCCGAGGAAGCGATTTGCATCGAAACCGCATCCAAGGAATTGGTCTATATGCAAAAAGTCGTGGATTCCGATGGACGGGAAGTCCGGCTGTATTGCCGCTCGGAGCGCCGTGCCCGAAAGGAAGAAGGCATATCTCAGCGTTTTACCGAACGGTTTGAATCCGGTCTCCAGAAACTGTCCGATGGGTTGGCCAAACCGAAGACCACAAAATCCATCGACAAGATCTGGGAGCGCATAGGGCGGTTGAAGGAAAAATCGCGTGGTGTCGGTCAGCATTACCATATCGATGTCATTCCCAACGAGGATGGTCAAACGGCCAAAGCCATCTCCTGGGAACAAAAACCTGTCGAAGGTTCACAACTGACCCATCCAGGGGTGTATTGTCTGCGTAGCAATGAAATGACCTGGGATGAAAAGACTCTGTGGAAAACCTATATCATGCTCACCGATGTGGAAGCCGTGATCCGGTCCTGCAAATCCGAACTGGGTATGCGTCCGGTATTCCACAAAAAGGAAGAACGCAGCGATGGGCATCTGTTCATCACGGTTCTTGCTTACCAATTTGTCCAGATTATCCGCAGACAACTCAACGAAAATGGCATAAGCGGTCGCTGGGAAACCTTGCGCAGGATACTGTCGGGACAG